>JACMRF010000135.1 GCA_014376575.1 Undibacterium sp. | reverse complement strand
TTAAATCTTCAGAATCTGCGCGTGGATTATTTCTTGCCGCTTCTAGCTTATCAAGATAACCGGAACTCACATCGCCTGTGATGTAATTACCATCGAAGCATGAGGCTTCTATGCTTTGCAGAAGCGGATTTACATCCGAGATGGAGCGCTTCATTGCGGCAACATCCTGATACACCAAGGCGTCCGCGGTAATTTCGCGACAGACTTCTTCTTCGCTGCGACCGTAGGCGATCAATTCGCTGCGGGTCGGCATGTCGATGCCATACACGTTAGGAAATTGCACCGGTGGCGCGGCAGAAGCAAAAATCACGCGACGGGCGCCGGATTCGCGTGCCATCTGAACAATCTCACGGCTAGTGGTGCCGCGCACGATAGAGTCATCGACCAGCAATACACTCTTGCCCTTAAACTCAGAACCAATGGCATTGAGTTTCTGACGTACCGACTTACGACGAATCGCCTGTCCTGGCATCATGAAGGTACGACCGATGTAACGGTTTTTGATAAAACCTTCGCGGTAATCGAGGTTCAACATGGACGCCAGCTCCATCGCCGATGGTCGGGATGAATCGGGGATAGGCATGACGACATCAATCTCACCATCGCGGAATTGATTGCGCACTTTTTCCGCCAGATATTGACCCATTTTAAGACGCGTCAGGTACACAGAAGCGCCATCAATGATGGAATCAGGACGCGCCAGATATACATACTCGAACGCACATGGATTTAACGTCGGGTTTTCGGCGCACTGTTCGTTATACATTTTGCCGTCAAGATCGATAAAGATAGCTTCGCCAGGCGCCACATCGCGCTCAAATTTAAAGCCCAAACCTTCGAGCGCAACGGACTCGCTGGCGATCATGTATTCCACACCCTTGTCGGTATGCGAAATACCAAGACACAAAGGACGAATACCATAAGGATCGCGAAAAGCAAGTAAGCCGTAGCCTGCGATCTGCGCCACAACGGCGTAAGAACCGCGTACACGTCTGTGCAGCATCGCTACCGCACGGAACATCGCGGCGGGATCAAGCGAATAACCGCTGATCACTTCCTGAATCTGATGCGCGAGAATATTGAGCAAGACTTCGGAATCTGAATCAGTATTGAGATGGCGGAAATCGTTTTTAAACAATTCCACTTTCAATTCAGCGGCATTGGTCAGATTGCCGTTGTGCGCCAAAGTAATACCAAAAGGTGCATTGACATAAAACGGTTGCGCCTCTTCTTCACTGGTAGAACCAGCAGTGGGGTAACGTACCTGGCCGATACCAATATTACCTGGTAAAGAGCGCATATTGCGGGTGCGAAACACGTCGCGCACCAGGCCATTGGCCTTGTGCATGGCAAACTTATTGCCGTGACTGGTTGCGATACCGGCTGCATCCTGGCCGCGATGCTGCAACAGCAGCAACGCATCATAGAGCAACTGGTTTACGGGACTATTTGAAACTACGCCAACGATGCCACACATGGTGGACTCCTCTAAAACAAAAACAAAAACAAAAACAAAATCAAATTAAAATCTAACGTGCTGCGTGACCGAGCCAGGCAAGAACGGCATGATGGTTTGCGCGGCCGTCACAGCCAAAGGGCTTAACAACGCGTCCTTCCAAAATGCCTGCCGGGGGATAGAAGTCATCCCGCACAGCAGCACCACCGCCATCACAATCACACATCCACGCGCCAAACCGAATAAGCCACCCAAACCACGATCCGCCAGACTGAGGCCGCTGGCCTTGATGAGTGTGTCGACCGCTCGCATCAATAAGGCCATGAGCAAGCGTACGCCAATAAACAGGGCGACAAAAGCGACAATCAGTCGCAGCATCTGTCCTGGCAGAAACTCTGGCATCCAGTTTGCTACCGTTGCACCATACGCATTGGCCACCACAAAAGAAACCACCCAACTCACCAAAGACAGCACTTCTTTAATCAAGCCTCGCATGGTGCTGATGACGATGGAGCATAACAAGACAAATAAAATCAGGTAATCGAATAAGGTCACGGCGATGTCCGATTATTGTGGAATCAATTTTCCGGTCAAGCCCAATTTTTCCAATTTTGCGCGCATTTTTTCTGCCTCATCTTTCGATTCAAACGGACCTACACGAATACGAATAATATGACCTGACACAGTGACTACTTTCTGCGTATAAGATTTGATGTTCGCTGCATTGAGCTTACTTTGTAATTCATTGACTTTTTCTTGCGTCGCCAAAGCGGCTACCTGCACAGTAAAACCAGAAACAACTTTGTCTTTCTTATCGGCTTTATCGGTCTTGGCAGCTGGTGTGTTTGATGATGTTTTACCCTCGAGGATAGCGAGCGCTCGAAAAGCCTCATCAGCAGTGTCCACTTTATGTTGCGCTTTTGTTGCGGACTCTTCCTTGGCGACGACAACACTCGTCTTGGCTGACGCTTTTACGGATGATGGCCCAGCTGATCTACTATCTGAAGCCGGCTCTGTAGAGTTTGTTTGATGTCTTTGATCCGGCTTTGCATCAGCGTAAATATCAGGCTTTACAATTGGCTGGATAGGTTTTTCTGCCACAATTGGCGATGCTTTTAACGCCGGTGAAATAACTTCTTCTACAGGTTCGGTGTCCATTGTTTTATATTTACTCGCCACTGAAGACGCCGTTGTTTCAGGCAAAGCATTATTGTGATCGAGCAAAGCCAGAGGCTTGTCTTTTGATGGTATTTGTATGCTGATATCGTCTGGGTTCTGCTTAGGCTCAGAATCAAGCACCATAGGCAAACCTATGACTGCCGCGAGCGCCAGAGCGACTGCGCCGATTAAACGACGTCTGGCGCGTTTTTTTTCAGGCAAAATCGGATCAACTACTTTCGCTTTACGATTTGTTGCGGTACGCTTTGCCTCGCCGCGAGTTAGCTTAGAACCTTCCTCTGCACGAGAGCGAAATTCGCCGCTATCAACATCATCAGGTGATCCTTGTTTTTGCATATTCTTCTTAAAAAAACGAAAGCAGGCACATGGGCAAATGTCTGATTGGTCTTGCTTATCTTGAACCGTTAACGAAATGCTACATTCCAGTTTTTCGGTATGCGGTGATTCAGCGCCAAATCAGTGCGAAAGTTTTCTTGCCTTCATCACACCGGCAACTGTGAGGAAAGAACCAAAGACCGCTATTCTATCATTTTCGCCCGCTTTTTTAAGCGCATAGGCATATGCAGCTTCCGGAGAAGCAAAATTTTGTATGCTATGTTCGGCATCCGTGACAACACCTGCCGCTAACAATTTAACGTGAATTTGTGCTGCAGTCGCAGCGCGCGGAAGAGGCAAATCAGTCAAGCACCAATGATCAATTTTGCCCTTGATTTGGGCGATGACACCATCGATATCCTTGTCCAGCATTGAGCCAAAGACCGCATAGGTATAGGCATGAAAGCCCATGTTGTCGAAGTTTTGCGATAGCGTTGCTGCCGCATGCGGATTATGCGCGACATCCAATACGACGGTGGGGCGACCCGCCATCACCTGGAAGCGGCCAGGCAAATCGACCATGGCTAAACCATTACGTATCTCTTGCGCACCGACAGGTAATTCTTGCTTCAACACTTCCAGCGCGGCCAGAACGGCCGAGGCATTCAATAATTGATTGGCGCCACGTAAGCTTGGATAACCCAGCGAATTTCGACGCTGAGAACGACCGGCAAAGTTCCATTGCTGCTTATCGCCGTTATAGTTAAAGTCGCGGCCAAATAGGCGAAGGTCAGCACCGATACGCTCAGCATGGGCGATCAATGTTTGCGGCGGTATCGGGTCGCTACAGATGGAGACTCTACCTGCACGAAAAATGCCAGCTTTTTCAAAACCGATCTTTTCACGCGTATCGCCCAGATAATCGACATGATCGATATCAACGCTGGTCACAATAGCGACATCACTATCAAAGACATTGACTGCATCAAGACGCCCGCCTAGGCCCACTTCCAAAATAACAACATCAAGCCCGGCCTCTGCAAGCAACTTGCAAATAGCCAATGTCGTGAACTCAAAATAGGTCAGTGATACGTCGGCGCGCTGCTGCTCGACTTCAGCAAAAGCCTTGATGAAAACATCATCCGTCACCGATTCGCCGTTGATGCGGGCGCGTTCATTGAAATCCAAAAAATGTGGCTTGCTATACAAGCCCACTTTATATCCTGCCTGTAACAAAATCGATTCCAGCATGGCGCAAGTTGATCCTTTGCCGTTGGTACCGCCGACGACAATCAAAGGACAATCATAATGGATGTTTAAGCGATTTTTGACCGCAGCAACGCGCTCAAGCCCCATATCGATTTCTTTGGAGTGACGCGTTTCAAGCAGCGATAGCCAGTCTTGCAGTGTAGTTGGAGAGTTGTGCATAAATTGAAAAAGCCCGATGGTCTGTATGTAAAGCCTTATGATGACTTAACGATCAGACACACTCGGGCTAATTTTAAGAACTAAAAATAATCAGGAAACTGCTTCGGCCGGTTGTTTTTGCAAAAGTGCCATCAGACGGGCGATTTCTTCACGCATTTTACGTCGATCGACGATCATATCTACCGCACCTTTTTGCACCAAAAATTCAGCGCGCTGAAATCCCTCTGGCAGTTTTTCGCGCACGGTATTTTCAATCACGCGTGGCCCGGCAAAACCAATCAAGGCTTTCGGCTCGGCGATCACCACGTCACCCAGAAACGCAAAGGAAGCAGACACACCGCCCATCGTAGGATCAGTCAGAACGGAAATGAACGGAAGTTTTTTCTCGGAGAGTCTGGTCAGCATGGCGGTAGTTTTGGCCATCTGCATCAGTGACAATAAGCCCTCTTGCATACGCGCGCCACCAGTGGCGGTGAAACAGATAAACGGTACTTTTTGCTCCAAGGCGTTTTGCACGCCACGCACAAAACGCTCACCAACCACAGAGCCCATAGAGCCGCCCATGAATTCAAATTCAAAACAGGCGACAACGACAGGTACGGCCATAATTGAACCACCCATGACGACCATTGCATCGGTTTCGCGGGTGTTTTCTAGCGCATCTTTAAGACGCTCGGTGTATTTTTTACTATCTTTGAACTTTAAGGTGTCGATCGGCAGCACTTCCTGGCCGATCTCATAGCGTCCACCGCTATCCAATAATGAATCAAGACGTTCACGAGCGCCAATACGCAGGTGGTGACTGCATTTAGGGCAAACATGAATATTGGCTTCGAGATCTGAACGATAGAGTACCGCTTCGCAGGACGGGCATTTCACCCACAAGCCTTCCGGCATGGATTTACGATTTGCAGATTCTGAGCGCTGTATGCGCGGTGGAAGCAATTTTTCTAACCAACTCATTTCATTCTCCAGATGTCGACTCGCTCGCGCATTTTGCTTGCAAGCATCTTGTTCATTTTTGATGAACACGCGGTTTCGGTTCGTATTTTACTCGTCCAAAGCCTGTCTGACACCAGAAATAAACAGTTTCACTACCGAAACTGCGTTTTCTTGTGGTGTATTTTCTAACTCTTGAATGATCCTTGAACCAATCACGACAGCATCGGAGAAAGCAGAAATGGCTTTCGCCGTAGCGCCGTCACGAATCCCGAAGCCCACACCCACTGGCACTTTGACATGGTTTTTTATCCTAGGCATCATCTCTGCGACAGCCGCCAAATCCAGACTTCCAGATCCGGTAACGCCTTTGAGCGACACATAATAAACATAACCGCTAGCGATTTTACCTACCTGGGCGATACGATCGTCAGTCGATGTTGGTGCCAGCAAAAAGATAGTATCCATGCCACGGTGCTGCATTTTGCTAACAAAATCTTCACACTCTTCAGGCGGATAATCCACGACCAGCACACCATCGACGCCCGCTTCGGCGGCCAGCTCAATAAATACGTCCTGCCCCATACGCTCGATCGGATTGGCATACCCCATCAAGACAACCGGAGTTATCTGGTTAGTAACGCGAAATTCCTGCACAAATTGCAGCACATTGCGCAAACTCACGCCTTTTAACAAAGCACGTTCTGAGGCACGTTGAATCACAGGGCCGTCTGCCATAGGATCAGAAAATGGCACACCCAATTCAAGGATGTCAGCGCCGCCTTCTACCATTGCGTGCATCAAGGGCACGGTTAGCTCAGGTGAAGGGTCGCCGGCAGTAATGAATGGAATCAGACCTTTTTTGTTGTTGGCGGCCAGCGCAGCCAAACATGCTTGTATTCTTGACATAGTGTTTTAACCTAAAACGTGCTCAATTAACATTGAGTATAGAGACAATATTAACAATACTCCCCCCTAGTATTTTTCAGTGACGCAATATAGTCGTGCGCAAATGAAGATTTTTAATCTATTTTTAGGGGAGTATATTCAATAACACGGCATTAGCTGCCTACATTCAGCTAATGCCACGACCGTTAGTAGAACTTCATGCCAACACGCTCAGCGACAGTATGCATATCCTTATCGCCGCGACCAGACAGATTGACCAGAATAATTTTATCTTTGGGCCATGTCGCCGCTAGTTTCGCCGCATGGGCCAAGGCATGGCTTGATTCCAGTGCAGGAATAATCCCTTCGATAAGACAGCAATCATGAAATGCCTTGAGCGCCTCGTCATCCGTAATCGTGACGTACTGGGCACGACCAGAATCCTTCAACCAGGCATGCTCAGGCCCAACGCCTGGGTAATCCAAACCGGCAGAGACAGAATGGGTCTCGATAACCTGACCGTTTTCATCCTGCAACAGATACGTTCGATTGCCGTGCAAGACACCTGGTGAGCCAGCCGTGAGGGAAGCAGAATGTTTTCCCGATTCCATCCCCTCACCTGCCGCCTCAACACCGATCAGCTGCACGTTTTTTTCATCGATGTAAGGATAAAAAATCCCTATCGCGTTCGAGCCGCCACCTACGCAGGCCATGACCGCGTCCGGTTGGCGCCCTGTCATTTCCGGCATCTGCCACAGGCATTCCTCGCCGATCACTGCCTGAAAATCACGCACCATCATCGGGTAAGGGTGTGGGCCTGCGACCGTGCCGATAATGTAAAAAGTATCATCAACGTTGGCGACCCAATCGCGCATCGCCTCGTTAAGCGCATCTTTGAGCGTTTTCGAGCCCGATTCAACTGGCACAACGGTCGCACCTAACAATTTCATGCGATACACATTTTGCGCCTGGCGTTTGACGTCTTCCGAGCCCATATAAATGATACATTCAAGCCCAAAACGCGCGCAGATCGTGGCCGTCGCCACACCATGCTGGCCAGCGCCCGTCTCGGCGATCACACGGGGCTTACCCATGCGCTTAGCCAACAAGGCCTGGCCGATGACGTTATTAATCTTGTGTGCACCTGTGTGGTTCAAATCTTCGCGCTTGAAATAAATCTGCGCGCCGCCCATGATTTCTGACCAGCGCTTGGCGTGATACACCGGTGACGGGCGCCCCACAAAGTGCTTTAACTCACTACGATATTCAGCCAGAAAAACAGGATCCTGTTGATATTTGGCGTACGCCTCCTTCAACTCGGTCAAGGCATGCGTCAAGGTCTCTGACACAAAAGTGCCACCATAGGCACCAAAATGACCTTTGGAATCAGGGAAATTATAGGTTGCGGAATGATAAATCGCCTGTGGAGCGATAGATTGACGCTCAAATTGCGCGTCGAGTGGATTCAATTCGTTCATGATATTCCTGGTGGTATTGCAACTTTGATGCACTATTTTTGTGCTCAAAATTGAGATCAGTCTTGATTATCTGCCAAGCGCACGGCTTCTATAAAAGCACGCACTTTGGCTATATCCTTAATACCTTTTACCACCTCGACACCACTACTGATATCGACAGCAAAAGGCCGCACACGCCTGACCGCGTCAGTCGCGTTTTGTACGTTCAAGCCACCACTTAAAACGACCAGAGGCGCGAGTTCTTTTGGGATTAGAGACCAATCAAAAACCTTTCCACTACCACCGAAACCATCTACAAAGGTATCGAGCAGCAAACCATTAAACAAAGGACTGGCTGAACGATATTCATCTTCACATTCTAACAAATCTTTGGCCGACGTGTCAGGACTCACCCTAAAAGCACGAATGAACGGCCGATTGACAGCACTGGCAAGTTGATGGCATTGCTCGGCAGTCTCATCACCATGAAATTGCAGCAACTGTATAGGCGCTTTTGCGATGGTCGCGCGCAGCTCATCCTCACTGACATTGACAAACAAACCTACAGACATGACAAATGGTGGCAATACCTGCAGCAGCAAGGTCACCGCGTCTGGCGTCACGAAGCGTGAACTTGGAGGATAAAACACAAATCCTACCGCATCTGCGCCAGCCTCAACAACGACACGAACATCTTCCGCTCGTGTCAAACCACAGATTTTTATTCGCGTTCTTTTATTCATCATCATATTTTTGGAAAACTGAAATTCTCAGTAGTTACATTTTGGGAGTTTCATCAACAGAATAGACCTAAGGCCAAGATACTAACCCAACATCAAACCTTCGCGCTGATCATCGCATTTGCGTCAGAAAAAGTTTCTATTATTGCGCAATAGACAAAAAAGCCGCACGACTCACCCCGTGCGGCTTTACCCATTGTATTCGCCAGGCAAAAGCCCGCCTATGTGTACATTAAAAATTGCTCTAACTAAGCAACTTTTCTCACATCAAAGAATTGTTCATCTTCGGTCGATCCACGCAGCGCGGTTGTCGAAGACTGCCCTTGCTGAATCACTTGCGTCACTGCGTCGAAGTAACCAGTACCGACTTCGCGTTGATGCTTAACCGCTGTAAAACCTTTTTCAGTCGCTGCGAATTCCGCCTCCTGCAATTCAACGAAAGCAGACATCTGGCGACGTGCGTAGCCATGTGCCAAATTGAACATGCCGTAGTTCAATGCATGGAAACCAGCTAACGTGATGAATTGGAACTTATAACCCATCGCACCCAATTCTTTTTGAAACTTGGCGATGGTGGAATCGTCCAGATTTTTCTTCCAGTTAAATGATGGTGAACAGTTATACGACAGCAATTTACCCGGAAACTGAGCGTGAATCGCATCGGCAAACGCTTTAGCAAATTCCAGATCAGGCTTACCCGTTTCACACCAGATCATGTCGGCATAGTGCGCATAAGCCAAGCCGCGTGAGATCGCCTGTTGCAGACCTGGTTTAGTTTTGTAAAAGCCTTCCACTGTACGTTCGCCGGTAAGAAATGGCTTGTCGTTATCATCAACATCCGAGGTGATCAGATCAGCGGCTTCCGCATCGGTACGGGCCAATAAGACGGTAGGTGTGCCCATCACGTCAGCGGCCAAACGGGCGGCATTGAGTTTCTCAATCGCTTCACGAGTTGGCACCAGCACTTTACCGCCCATGTGCCCACATTTTTTGACGGAAGCCAATTGATCTTCGAAGTGAACGCCTGATGCGCCAGCTTCGATCATGGCCTTCATCAATTCAAATGCGTTCAACACGCCACAAAAACCAGCTTCCGCATCAGCCACGATAGGTGCGAAAAAATCGATATCGCCCTTTCCTTCAGACCACTGGATCTGATCAGCGCGAGTCAAACAATTGTTGATACGCTTCACCACCAAAGGTACTGAATTGGCTGGATACAAAGATTGATCGGGATACATTTCGCCAGCGACGTTAGCATCGCCAGCAACTTGCCAACCAGACAGGTAGATGGCTTTGAGACCCGCCTTAACCTGCTGCATCGCCTGATTGCCAGTCATGGCACCAAGCGCATTGACGAAGGGCTCATTGTTGACCAAATCCCATAATTTGATCGCGCCGTTTTTCGCCAGGGTATGCTCAACCTTGATCGAACCACGCAAATTGACCACATCAGCGGCGGTGTAATTGCGCTTGATGCCGATCCAGCGCGGGTTGGTATCCCAGTCTTTTTGAATTTCAGCAATTTGTTGTTCGCGTGATGTCATGGTTTCTCTCCTGAGGAAAAAAGTAAAAATGGTATTCCGTTGAGAGAAATCATAGGACATTTTCCGCATAGCAGCAATGTCTTATATAAGACACATAACAAATATTTTAATTATTAAAATCAATGACTTAAACATAAAATATCGCGATGCGAAATGACATACCTTAAAATGAGAAAAATAGTTTGTGCAGTACTGTCTTGATTTTTTACATTGTGATAAATCATTTTTACATTACAAAATGTAGATGAAAATACCTATCGCAAAAAAAAATTTACCTCGCGCTAATCAATCTTGACTGAAATAGGCTCAACAATATTGATATCGGTCACCATAGCCGGAATTATCTGAGCAAAAAATAATCATGTAAATTTTCCGTTAGACCCTCACCGATGACTCGATGTACTTTGCTGGCTAAGGCACTCTCTTTCGCCGCATCAAAAACAAACAAGCGGTACACGTCAGACAAGGCAAGTGCGGCGGGATTCATCACCATGATCCAGCGCTCTGCGCCGGTATCCATTTTTTTCCACCAAGGCTTTCGTGATAATTGTGGCGCATCGGAAACAACACGCGCGACCCAACCAATCTGATGCATCTGCTCCAGCAAACCCTTAATTTCATCCAATCCAAATCGTGTCTGGATTCGAATACTGGCGACATCCACCGCTGCATCCGCATTGGCATTGCGCGCATTGACCAGAACCTTTAGTACGGCGACCGCATCTTCAAAAGCACTGCCAGGCGAAGGCACATGCCACCAGCGTTCAAACTTGACTACCGGAAGAGCTGCGGCGATGACTGCGCCGAAAAGAATAATCAACCAGGACAGATAAGCCCAAATCAGAAAAATAGGCACGGCGGCCAAGGCGCCATAAATAACCGTATAAGTTGGAAACTGTTGAATGAAAATAGCAAACAAACGCTTCGCTACTTCAAAGGATATGGCTGCAAAAATTCCGCCCCAGGCCGCATCACGCCAATCGACCTGACAATTGGGCACCGCGAGGTATAACAAGGTAAATGCGCCGGTCGTCAACACCAACGAAATAGCGGTATAAAACACCACACCTAAAAATGGAACCGTATTAACGACATCGCTCGTTGCCGTAAATAGATAAGACGTAACGCTGATCGAAACGCCGATGAATAAGGGCCCCAAAGTGACGATCGCCCAATACACAAATATTCTCTGAAGCACAGGCCTGGTTCGCTTAACGTTCCATATTTGATTAAAAGTTTTGTCTATCATAGACATGGTCGTTACCGCAGTGACGATCAGCGCCACGCCACCTACGGCGGAAAGACGTGTTGCCTTGGTGGCGAATTGCGTCAGGTAACCCAGTATGGTGTTCGATATCCCTTTCGGCATCAGGCTTTGAATGAAGTAGGCTTCCAGCGACGTTCTGAAACTATTAAATAAGGGGAATGCCGTAAATATCGCCAAAGCGATAGTTAACATCGGAACCAATGCCAAAACGGTTGTAAAAGTCAGACTACCGGCAACTTCAGGCAAGCGCACTTCTTGAAGACGCTTGTTGGCAAAGCTAAATAGATTTCGTAGTTTTGACCAGGTTATTCCGCGCATAAAAATTTTACTCAATTCCTCAAAAATACAATGACTAACAAAAGCTTACTATTTTACCTAGAGTTTGAACAAAATCAGGATTCCATTTCACTCCACCCGGGCCTCACGAATCAAAAATCACTTTTAAAAAATTTACAACAGGCAGCCTAAGGCGCAATCACCATGCGCCTTCCCGGCCTATCTTGGCTTGTAAGCCGCATGGTTGTTACGTGTTAAAGTAGCGTATTTTTGAATTTCATTTTTTGATCTGCCAGTGCGCCAGCAGCTTTGCAAAGCCCCCTATAATAGCCACATGAACAAGCAAACAACCACCCTCCTCGTCTTATATTATTCACGCCATGGCAGTACCCGTCGCTTGGCAGAATACATCGCGCAAGGCATAGAAAGCGTTGCCGGATGTGATGCCAGATTGCGCACAGTTCCGGCAGTATCTCCTGTTACGCAGGCGACAGAATCCGATATCCCTTCAGAAGGTGCGCCTTATGTCGAGCTTTCAGATCTGCAAGAATGCGCGGGGCTTGCTTTAGGTTCGCCTACACGCTTCGGCAATATGGCAGCGGCAATGAAATACTTCTGGGATGGAACAGCAACACAATGGCTATCGGGCACCCTCGCTGGCAAACCCGCCTGCGTGTTCACCTCAACCGGCAGTTTACACGGCGGGCAAGAATCAACGTTAATTTCGATGATGTTGCCGCTACTGCACCACGGCATGCTCTTGCTCGGCATTCCTTACAGCCATCCAGAGTTAATGACTACGTCGAGCGGCGGTTCGCCTTATGGCGCCAGCCATTGGGCCGGTGTAGATGGCAATAAACCCATCTCGGAAGATAGCCGCAAACTGGCAATCGCACTGGGGCGCCGCTTGGCAGAAACAGCAAAATTACTTCAACAAAAATAATGAACAACACACCCAAAAATCCCTTTCATCTTGTTGCCTGCGGCAGTTTAATCGCGCTCATTCTTTTGCTGGTTTTGTGGGAGATGCAGCTAGCACCTTTGCGCCCGGGCGGCTCATGGATGGTATTGAAAGTGATCCCGCTGTTGTATATGTTGCGTGGCGTCTTTAAATGCCAGAACTACACCATGCAATGGTCATCCATGCTAATCCTGCTGTATTTTACCGAAGGTGTTGTCAGAGCTGGTAGCGACACCCTTGCCGTATCGCGCCTGCTCGCTGGGCTAGAAATTATTTTATCTGTTGCGTTCTTCTTTGGTGCCATCTTATATCTTCGCCCCTACAAGAAGGCGGCAAAAAAAGCAGCGAAGGCCGCTGTACCACATTGAGCCAGCGAACCTAATTAGGAAATCAGAACGTGGATCAATTTCTGATTCTCTGTCAGCAATCTATCGGTACAGAATACGTCATCACCGATACGGCTGAGGTGTTGCCCTTTGTGACCGATTGGCGCCAACGCGCCACCGGAAAAGCCTTGGCAGTATTAAAGCCTGGCACAACAAACGAAGTGGCAGAGCTGGTCAAGTTGTGCCAGCGTTTTTCTATCTGTATCGTGCCGCAAGGTGGCAATACCGGGTTGGTTCTTGGGAGTATTCCAGATCAAAGTGGCCAAGCAGTCGTAATCTCATTACGACGATTAAATCGTATCCGCGAGATCGATATTGTCAACAATACGATGACAGTTGAGGCCGGCTGTCTGCTGGCGCACGTGCAAGATGCGGCACGACAGCTAGAGCGGCTCTATCCACTTTCGCTCGCATCAGAAGGCAGTTGCACCATCGGCGGCAATTTGTCGACCAATGCAGGCGGTACCGCCGTGCTGCGTTACGGTAATGCACGTGAACTATGCCTTGGCTTGGAAGTAGTGAACGCCAGTGGCGAGATATGGGATGGCTTGCGCGCGCTCAGAAAAGACAATACCGGCTACGATTTACGCGATTTGTTTATTGGTGCCGAAGGTACATTGGGTATTATCACTGCCGCTGTCATCAAATTATTCCCACAACCAAAATCGCAACTGACTGCTTTTGTAGCACTTGCCAGCCCCGACGCGGCGCTCGCTTTATTAGCGTTGGCGCAGGAACATTGCGGTGCGATGCTGACGGGATTCGAACTCATGTCAGATTTTTGCCTGCAGCTAGTCAACAAACATTTCCCTCAATTGCCGCAGGTTTTTTCTACTGCGTATCCGCAATACGTATTAATGGAATTGTCTGATCATGGCACAAGTGAATACGTCAATCTACAAATGGAAAAATTATTCGCAATCGCTATAGAGCACGGCATCATTCTTGATGCCGCCATCGCTACATCGATCGCACAATCAAGGGCGATGTGGCAGTTGCGTGAAAATATTTCGGGCGCGCAAGCAGCCGAAGGTAAAAATATCAAACACGATATTTCACTCCCGGCTTCGCATATTGCCGCTTTTATTTCTGATACCGACACGCTCTTGAATCAAGCCTATCCAGGTTGCCGCATGGTTACTTTCGGCCACCTTGGTGACGGCAATTTACATTACAACGTGTCACCACCGGTTACCACAAAAGACGTCGATTTTATGACAGAACAAGAAAAAATAAATCGCATCGTGCATGATCGCGTTCATCACTACAAAGGCTCAATATCGGCAGAACATGGCTTAGGCGCTCTTAAAAAAGAGGAAATTCTTCGCTATAAAACGTCAATCGAAATCCAAATGATGCAAGCGATAAAAAATGCAATGGATCCGCATAAAATAATGAACCCAGGCAAAGTTATCTAAAATTTCCCTATGAAAATCTCACTGTTCTCATCATCACTTGCGTTTGCTGGCATTATTTTTGTAGAAGTGTGCGCACCAAGCTCAATCGCTTACGCTCAAACCTATCAATGCTCATCAAATGGGAATACGACGTATAGCCAATCCCCCTGTACCGACGGAACATCAACCCAAGCAAAGACTGCGAGCGGAAAGATACCGGATGCGGATTATCAAGAGGCACTAAAAAGAAACAAGAAAAATGAAGTTGCGCTGAAAAAATTGGAAGATGCACGCCATAAAGACGAAGCCAGGCGTGAAAAGGAAATGAAAGCAATCGCCAGCAAAAACGAGAAGGCCGCACAAAAATGCGTGGGCTTGCGCGCAAGTGAAAAATGGGCAAAGGAAGAGTTGGCAAATGCCGCGCCGAAAGCAGAAAAAAAGGCACGCATCAAATATAAAAGAGCGACTGAAAAAACTGCGCTCTATTGTAAAGCAAACTAAATAACCAACTTAACTATGATCGCGCAGAGCATGCGCTAACATCATCAAGAAAACGATCAGCCCGCCTGTATTGCATGCTGACTGATCGCCTTGAAAAATTTACTTCACAACGGTGACAAACTTCTCAGTCGGGCGGCGTACCTTTTTCAGATTGACCAACCAATCTTTATCTTCTTCACGATAGCCCAGTGGCAGAATCACAACGCTGCGCAGACCGTGCTCCTTCAAACCCAGAATTTCGTCAACGGCATTTGGATCAAAACCTTCCATAGGCGTGCTGTCGACTTCTTCGTAGGCAGCAGCGATCAGGGCAGAACCCAGGCCGATATAGGCTTGTCGTGCGGCGTGCTGATAATTGACTTCAGCATCCCGTGCAGGATAAGTACTCAGCAACATCTGACGATAGTTTTCCCAGCCTTCGTTTTTTAAGTCACGTTCTTCGTTGGTCAGGTCAAACATCATGTTGATGCGCTCTGCTGTGTAGTTATCCCATGCTGCGAACACTAACAGGTGCGAGCAATCAGTGACCTGTGCTTGATTCCAGGCGACAGGCTTGATTTTTTCGCGTATTTCCTGGTTGGTGACGACGAAGATTTCGTAAGGTTGCAAGCCGCTAGAGGTAGCGGTCAGACGTGCGGCTTCGATGATGCGGTCAACTTTTTCTTGTGGCACCGCTTTTGCCGGGTTCATTTTTTTTGCGGCATAACGCCATTTCAGTTTTTGGATCAAATCGGACATTGATTACTTTCAATTAAATGGATGGAGTTTGCTTCGAGCAGGGTTGATTTCACCCCCGACTTCTGTCTTAATTCACATGCAATTTCTTTTACTACTGCACAGGCGCGGAGCATACCATTGCCATTCGTTTTACGTATTTCGCCCCCTTGTCGTTGGGCTACTGTTGGCCACAAGCTTGTCTTTGCCATTTGACAAAAACGGGGCAATATCTGGTGGAAATTTAGCGCATCGGCATGGTCTTTAAATAACATACTACCGTGAGTATATATTTAATACGCAGGTATAACCTGCGCATAAACGCATATTTTATTTAAAAATAGGGGAGTATATAAATAAGTGGCAAACCAAGACCATGCAGGGAATTACTTTGCAACGGCCTGCGCCTTCGGCAAAGACGCCATCAGGTCAGCAAATCGCTGCCCCTGAATCATGATGTGACCACGCAATAATTCCGCCGTCAACTCACCATCGCCCGCCAGAATTGCCTGAACCACGCCATCATGCTCAGAAAATGAGGCGCCCACCCGATCACGCACGCGCAGCTGCAAGCGACGGTAATGACGCAAACGCCGGTGCAACGCCATCGCCTGTTCCGCCAGAAAAGCATTGTGGCTGCCCTGATAGATAATCTGATGAAAGGTCTCGTTACAGTAAAAATAATCGTCCGTATTACTCGCCGCAATGGCGTCTTTGCAAGCGTCGTGCGCTGCCAGCAAATTTTGCTGATCTACAGGCGTCATACGGCGCGCAGCAAGCCGGCCGCACATCGCCTCAAACTCGGCCATCACCTCAAACATCTCTACCAATTGCTGGGGACCAAGCTCAGCAACGACAGCACCGCGCCGTGGACGTATCACCACCACCCCCATCGAGGCTAACTGTATTAGCGCCTCGCGGATTGGTGTGCGTGACACGCCAAATTCATTTGCCAATTCAGTCTCATCGAGATGCTGCCCGGGGAGTAGCTTGCCGATGGCAATCATTTCTTCAATAGATTCGCGCAGGCTCTGGGAGCGGCTTTTTAAGATAGGGATAAGCAAAACGTGTCCTTTGTATAATTCCTCACATTATATGTACAAATATGCTTGCCTTGTATTTATTTTGCATATATCTTGTATACACAAGATCAAATTATGCATGCAAGATGAGCAAATCACGGCAATGCAAGTACTTTCCCCCCTTCAATTCAGGAGACAATATGTCCACATTTTCTACCCGCAGAGCCGTACTTGGTGCCATTGCCGCCAGCCCGTTGTTCAGCATGTCCGCATCTTGGGCGCAAACCGCAGCGCTGAAAATATCCCATCAATTTCCCGGCGGTACGGTGACCGAGGGCGATTTCCGCGATCGCCTGTGTCGCATGTTTGCCGCAGAAGTCGAGAAACGTTCCAAAGGTAGTTTGAAGTTCGAAATCTATCCGGGCTCCTCATTGATGAAAACAAACGCACAGTTTTCATCCATGCGCAAAGGGGCACTTGATTTGTCGCTGGTGCCGCTGTCGTATGCGGGTGGTGAAGTCCCAGAAGTAAATATTGGCCTAATGCCCGGTCTGGTGACCTCATACGAACAAGGCTACAGCTGGAAAAATGCTGAAGTAGGCAAAGAACTCAATCGCATTTTGCTCGATAAAGGCATTGTTGTCGTCAGCTGGATCTGGCAAGCGGGCGGCGTTGCCTCACGCGGCAAACCCATCGTCGATCCTGACGATGCCAAAGGCATGAAAGTGCGCGGTGGCTCCCGTGAGATGGACTTGATCCTGAAAGCAGCCGGTGCTGCGGTGGTGTCGCTGCCGTCCAATGAAATTTATGCGGCGATGCAAACCGGCGCGATGGATGCCGCGCTGACTTCTTCTACATCGCTGATTTCCTTCCGTCTGGAAGAAGTGTCAAAGAGCCTGACCACCGGCCGCAACGGCGCGTACTGGTTCATGTTCGAGCCGTTAATGATGTCGAAACTAGTGTTCGATAAACTCAGCAAAGATCAACAGGCCACCATCATGGCGGTGGGCGGTGAGCTTGAAGCCTTTGCCCGCAAGTCCGCTCAACTCGATGACTCAATGGTTGCCGCCGTGTATCAAAGAGCCGGTGCAAAAGTCGTGGATCTGAACCCGGCAACCCTCAAAAAATGGCAAACAATTGCACGGGCTACTGCATGGAAAGACTATGGCGAAAAAAATGAAAGCTGCGCCAAATTGCTGAAGCTGGCGGAGAAAACATTATGAGTCACGGATTTGAAATGGGGCCAGCCAAAGGTCCCGCAATCCCTGACCAGAAACAAATTGCCGCCATATCGCGTCTGCTCAACCACTTTAATCAATTGTTAATGAATGCGGCGATGCTGGCGTTGGTGCTGACGGCGTGCGTATTGACCTACTCCGTCGTCAGCCGTTATTTTTTCAATTCCCCGACCGACTGGCAAGACGAAGCATCCGTATTCATGCTCGTGGGCGTAACTTTTTTTTGTACGGCATATGTGCAGTCGTATCGCGGCCACATTGGGATTGAAGCGCTTGCCTCATTACTGCCAGCAAAAGTAAACGCTTTTCGTATGCTCATGGTCGATGTACTGTCGTTCTTGTTTTGTATATTCTTCTCATGGAAATCCTGGACGCTCTGGCATGAAGCTTTTGTCGATGGACAAACCACCACGTCAACTTTTGCACCACCGTTATGGATTCCTTACGGCATGATGGCGTTTGGCATGTCGCTACTGACGTTGCAAATCTTTGTGCAGGTATTAGCACGTATGACTAATAAACGAGGTGCCAAATGAGCGAACTGACTTTAGGCGCTTTATACGGCGCGGTCACCCTGGTCGTGATGTTCTCCGGTATGCCAATTGCGTTTGCATTAGGTATCGTCGCGACCAGCTTTATGTACTTCTTTATGCCCGCCTCATCGCTCGATACTGTCACCCAAAACGTATATGAGGAAATGGCATCGATTACTTTATTGTCAATTCCTTTATTCATCTTAAAAGGTGCGGCGATCGGTAAATCACCGGCAGGAAAAGATCTGTACTCGGCGATTCATACCTGGTTACATAAAGTCCCTGGCGGTCTTGGTATTGCCAACGTGGTGGCCTGCGCGCTGTTCGCTGCGATGGCAGGTTCATCTCCAGCGACTTGCTCTGCCATCGGCTCTGCTGGCATACCGGAAATGCGCAAACGCGGTTACTCACCAGGATTTGCTGCAGGCATTATTGCTGCGGGCGGAACCCTCGGCATTTTATTGCCGCCCTCGATTACGATGATCTTGTACGCCGTCGCGGCTGAACAATCTTTGGGTCGTCTGTTTCTAGCAGGTGTCGGCCCTGGCATATTGCTGGTCGTGTTGTTCGCCGGCTATGCGGTTTACCGCGCTCGCAAAGAATATCGGCTCGCGTTGATCGCGTATGAACAATCGGGAACTGAATCGGCTTATTTGGAAAAAGAACATTTCACGTTTGCACAAAAAGTCGAAATGCTACCGCGTGTTTTACCGTTTGTGATCTTGTTGATTGGTGTGATGGTGGCGTTGTATGGTGGTTTTGCCACACCGTCTGAAACGGCTGGGCTGGGCGCTTTGCTGGCGATGGCATTGATCGCGGTGGTGTACGGCGTATGGAGGCCTAAAGATCTGCAACCCATCCTGACCTCGACAATTAAAGAGTCAACGATGCTGCTGCTGATTATCGGCATGTCGCTGTTATATTCGTATGTGATGAGCTATTTACATATTAGTCAATCCGCCGCGCAGTGGGTAGTCGATATGCATTTATCCAAATGGCTATTACTGGCAGTGATTCTGGCGATGGTAATTGTGTTTGGTTTTTTCTTACCACCAGTATCGATCATCCTGATGACGGCTCCTATCGTCCTACCTCCACTAAAAGCTGCTGGCTTTGATCTGATCTGGTTCGGCATTGTGATGACCGTCGTCATGGAGATGGGCTTGATTCATCCTCCAGTAGGTCTGAATATTTTCGTGATCAAAAACATCGCACCGGATATTCCGCTCAAGGATGTGATTTGGGGTGTAATGCCTTTCGTGGCGCTGATGTTCCTTGCTGTGTTGTTGCTGTGCCTATTCCCGGGAATTGCTGTCGGCCTGCCTAACTTCATCATGGGAGTGAAATAATGAGTGCGCGCCCGCGGGCCTGGAATACTCTGCAAGAGAATCGTCAACAGAGATTGACACGTGCGCGGGATACTCTGGATCAAAGCCTGAACGGAAAAATCCTGCCTGCGGCGCGCATTGTCGATCTGCTGCATCAAGTGATCGAGTGTGGCGATAGAGTCTGCCTCGAGGGCAATAATCAAAAGCAAGCCGACTTTCTCGGGCAATCATTAGCCAGACTTGATCCTGCACGCATACATGATCTGCACATGCTGCAATCGGTGCTGGCCTTGCCTGAGCATCTGGATATTTTTGAACGCGGGATTGCTTCACGCCTCGATTTTTCGTTCTCTGGCCCACAAGCAGGTCGCGTCGCCAAGCTGGTCAGTGCGGGCAAACTAAATATCGGTGCGATCCATACTTATCTCGAATTGTTCAGCCGTTATTTCATTGATCTGACCCCGCGCGTGTCATTGATCGCAGCTGAAGCAGCGGACCGCCACGGCAATTTATACACTGGCCCAAACACGGAAGACACGCCGGCGATAGTAGAAGCAACCGCATTCAAAAACGGCATCGTGATTGTGCAGGTCAATCAGATTTTGGATGTCTTGCCGCGCGTTGATATTCCCGGCGACTGGATCGATTTTGTGATTGAAGCACCCAATCCGTATTATATAGAACCACTTTTCACGCGCGATCCGGCACAAATCTCAGAAATACAGGTGCTGATGGCCATGATGGCGATCAAAGGAATCTATGCAGAATATGGTGTCAAGCGTCTGAATCACGGCATCGGTTTTGATACCGCCGCGATCGAATTAATACTGCCCACCTATGCTGAATCACTGGGGCTGAAAGGCAAAATCGCTAGCCATTGGGCGCTCAATCCCCACCCTGCCCTGATCCCGGCGATTGAAGCGGGCTTTGTCGAGTCTGTTTATTCATTCGGATCCGAGCTGGGGATGGAAGACTATATCCGCGCCAGACCCGATGTTTTTTTTGTCGGACCAGACGGTTCCATGCGCAGCAACCGTGGTTTATGCCAGGCAGCCGGGCACTATGCTTGCGATATGTTCATTGGCTCAACGTTGCAAATCGATTTACAAGGTAATTCATCAACCGCAACGCTAGGCAGAATCGCTGGTTTTGGCGGTGCCCCTAACATGGGTGCCGATGCACGTGGCCGTCGCCACGCCAGTCCCGCGTGGATCAAGGCAGGTCAGCAAGCACGCGAGGGCAAAAACGTCATGCCACGTGGTCAAAAACTGGTGGTACAGATCGTCGAAACTTTCAGAGAACATATGCAACCGGCGTTCGTCGATCGGCTCGATGCGTGGGAATTAGCCCGGCAAGCAAAAATGGAAATCCCACCGGTTATGATCTACGGCGACGATGTCACACATATTCTGACCGAAGAAGGTATCGCTAATTTACTGCTCTGCCGCAGTGACGAAGAGCGTGAACAGGCCATCCGTGGTGTGGCAGGCTATACCGCTGTGGGTCTGGCGCGCGATAAACGCATGGTTGAAAATTTACGTGATCGTGGCATTATTCAGCGCGCGGAAGACCTTGGTATCGACAAACGGCTGGCAACCAGAAATCTATTAGCGGCAAAGTCCATGAAAGATCTGGTACGGGCATCGGGCAATTTATATCAGCCGCCAAAACGATTCAGAAACTGGTAATTGACGAGTTGCATCTCTAGGGATGCATCTCATCCATAAAATTAGAAAGTGATGAAAGCGATAATGGAACATTTATCTTATCGATTCGAGCGTGGCCAGCGCGCTGTCCCGCAACAAGCAGAACTGGTTGGGGTGGTCAGCTCTGGCAACCTGGAAGTATTAATTGAATCTTGCCCTTTGCAACAAGCCTGCGAGATAGAAATCAATACGGCAGCGGTGGGCTTTGGCGCGATCTGGGCTGCTGTGATGGCAGATTTTAATGCGCGCTGGTTACTTGCCGATGTCAAAATTACGATCAACGACATGGGCGCGACACCTGCTGTTGTCAGTCTTCGTTTGGATCAGGCGGTTGAGACGCTATTAAGTCAGCCACAAGGAACACAATCATGAGCAGCTATCTCGAATGCAATGCCCGAGAACGGATACAACAACTTTTTGACGCGAATAGTCTCGATGAATTCTTACCGCCATGGGCTCGCGTGATCAGCCCGCATCTGGGGCAACTGAATGCGCCCGTCGCCTTTGACGATGGCGTGATCGTTGGTAAAGCGCGCTTGCATGGCGAGACTGTTTTTATCGCAGCACAAGAAGGCGGATTCATGGGCGGAGCAGTCGGCGAAGTCCACGGAGCAAAACTGGTAGGCATGTTACGCCGCGCCATCATTGAAAAACCGCACGCCGTCGTCTTGTTGCTGGAAACAGGGGGGGTGCGTTTGCATGAGGCCAATGCGGGACTGATTGCGGTATCTGAAGTCATGCGCGCTGTGCTCGATACTCGCGCTGCTGGCATTCCGGTCATCGTCTTAATCGGTGGATCGAATGGCTGTTTTGGTGGCATGGGCATCGTTGCGCGTTGCACGAACTGGATCGTGATGTCAGAAGAAGCGCGCCTCGCCATGTCCGGCCCTGAAGTGATTGAGACGGCGAACGGTGTTGAAGAATTCGACTCGCGTGATCGCGCATTGGTGTGGCGCACAACAGGGGGGAAACACCGCTATCTGACCGGCGATTGTCAGGCAATAGTGACTGACTCTGTCGAGGCATTTCGCGCTGCTGCAATTGAAGCGATCCAGACTATTCATCGTGACCATAGCGATAGTATTGCGCTCTCACTCGAGGCGCTGGAGCGTGAGCAGGAATTATTAACGCAACGGATTAACTCGTTTGGCACATTGCGCGATCCTCTTGAAATATGGCATGCGCTCGGCATGAGTGATGCGACACAGTTGCCGATGCTAGAGATCAATCACTTTATTAGTAGAGCGCAACATTATCGACTGGGAGCGGCATAATGGAATGGCGAACACTGGCAAGTGCCCTCTTCCCACTTGGACATACTATCGATGAAAAAGACCAACTATTGTCTGGCACTGGACAAACTCAGCAAGAAACGGTTGCCGTTGTTGGCACGACAAATCATGCGCCAATAGGAGTCGAAATCGCCTTGGCGCAAGCATCATTTGTGCTCGACACCCTACGCCAACATCCATTGCGCCCGATACTCTTGCTAGTTGATACGCAAGGTCAGCGGCTACGTCATCGTGACGAAATGCTGGGCATTAATAGCTATATGGCGCATCTGGGAAAATGCGTAGAACTAGCACGCAGAAAAGGGCACCGCATCCTAAGTCTAGTCTATGACCAGGCATTGTCTGGCGGCTTTATCACGAGCGGCTTGATGGCAGATGCCTGCTATGCCTTGCCAGATGCGACCATCCGCGTAATGGGTCTGCCAGCGATGGCAAGAATTACTAAAGTGTCTGAAGAAAGACTAACCGAACTCGCCATCAGCAACCCGGTGTTTGCACCGGGACCAGAAAATTATCTCCGCATGGGTGGCGTGCAGGCAATCTGGGATGGCGATTTATCGACGCAGCTTGAGCAAGCTCTGTTACATGCCCAGAGTCCCGATCTGCGCAGTGCAACAGGCAAGCAACGCGGCGGCCGACTATTAGCGCAAGCGGTCATTGATGCCATCCTCGCAGATCAGCATGTACTCGCGCCATGATTTAGTCTGGCTATCCGATCAGGGATGGCAGCAGGCAAGTGATGCCGTGACACCTGAGCATCAGCATGCAATCGGCATGTGGCGGCTACGCGATTGGCCGTTGATCGTGCGACGACATGATGTTGATGCGGGAGAGGATGTCGTCTGCCTTGGATTGGCTTTACCACCAAACAATATCGATGGTACCAAGCAAAGAATTGCTCTACGTGTAGAAAAAAAAATGATTGCGCGATCAAGCTCTGCGTTACCCTTGAGTGACATCATCGAAGCCGCTCCGTTAGATTGGCAGCCAGCTCTTACTCATTTAGCTACCGCATTAAAAACATCATCACCAGCGCTTGACATGCGCGTCTTTGGTTCGACCGCATTACAACGCCTGACTGGGCTATCGTATATAACTGAGAGGTCAGATATTGATCTTCTATTTTCGCCAAAAAGTCTGAGCGAATTAGAACAAGGTTTGTCTTTACTGGCATCTTTCAGTACGCTGCTGCCAATCGATGGCGAAATACTTTTTCCTCAACAACAGGCAGTGTCCTGGCGGGAGTGGCAACTTGCCATCTCATGTCAGGCACGAGTGCTAGTCAAGACCACGCATACGGTATATTTGGCATCAACAGCATCACTGCTTGCCTCCCTCGCTCAAAATCAGGCGATAACACGTGAGCTAGCAGCATGAGGCAATTGCATACGACGATGCCAGCTTTGGCTGTGCACCACCACTCTGGCGCTGTCGCTAGTAATGAACGGATAGAAAACATCCGCAGCCGGAGTAATGCAGTAGCCGGCAGGATCGCAAAAATTGCAGTCCGTTGTTTATATGTAGAACTGTCACTGTACCCAAAACCAGGGCTGGTCTCTCTGATTGATAACGGCAGTCATACCGATATGAATGCCGCAAGCTTCATGCGTAGTTTGTTCGCCTTACGTCATTACTTTAAAGCGATCGCTCAGGCTGGTTATGAGCAGGCTTCATTTAGCCGATTAAAAAAATTAGGTATCGATGCTGAGCGACGAATGATGATTGCGACAAAGGGTATCAACACTCACCGTGGCGCTATATTTAGCCTAGGTATGTTATCTGCTGCAGCAGCAGTTTTGTATGAACAAAATATCACACCTGACCCCGAGGCAATCCGTCGCACTTTGCTCGACTATTGGGGCGCTGAGTTACGTTTGCATATGCAAGATTCCAGTCATGAATCCAATGGCATCCGTGTTGCACAACGTCACGGGGCAAGCGGAGCAAAAGAAGAAATTGCATTGGGACTGCCCTCGGTATTTGATATCGCCTTACCTGCGCTGCGAGCAACACTTTATGCAGGACGCACCGCATACGAAGCACGCATTGACACCTTTTTTTCGCTATTGGCACATATCAGCGATACCAATATCTACCATCGTGGCGGCACCGAGGGTGCATTGCTCGTCAGAGAGCAGGCGCAACGCTTCATCGATGCGGGAGGCACAGCACATCCTGATTGGTACCATAAGGCACTGGTCTGCCATCAACTATTTAGCGCAAAACGTTTATCACCTGGCGGTGCTGCGGATCTGCTGGCAGCGACTTGTTTAGTGCATGAAATTTGTTATGGTGGTTCTGTATGAATCCCCGCTTTTTAGTGCTATGTTCAGGTCAGGGCAATCAGCATTCAGGTTTGTTTGACCTTCTAAATGGAGGTAGCAGTGCCGAGAACTTACGCGACATGTGCGCGCCAGAACTACATGCGATCGTTGAGAAACCAGCACTGATTTTTGCCAATCAAACCGCGCAACCGCTCATCGTCGCTAGCCAGATGGCGATCTGGAATCTCATCAAAGACCGCGTGCCAACACCAGATCTGGTTGCTGGTTACAGCATTGGAGAACTCAGCTCTTATGGCGTTGCCGGCATGCTAGGCGAGCGGCAAATCATTGATCTGGCAAGACAGCGCGCGAAGCTGATGGATGCTTGTTGCGATCCTCAGCATGAGCAAACCATGTTAGCCGTAAATGGTATTCACCTGCTTCAAGTAAGTAGCATGATTAAAGAGCGTGGTTTTGAAATCGCCATTATTAATGGTGATGATGCAATTATCCTCGGGGGCATCAATGATCAGCTAACAAAATTGGTGACCGAGCTAGCAGCTCAGGGCGCCAAGGTGCAGCAACTCCCAGTAAATATCGCATCACATACTTCGTGGTTGCACAATGCGTATGTGCCGTTTCATGAAAAGCTCCAAGTAAGTCATTTCCACACAGAAATCTGTCCGATAGTCTCGGGCAAGAATGGTAGCCTCATTCGCGACAAGCAAACCGCAGTAACGCAGCTAAGTGAGCAATTAGTTGAGACCATACACTGGCACGAGTGCATGGATGCATTTGTAGAAAATGGAATTAACATCGCACTGGAACTGGGACCCGGCGCAGCATTATCCAGAATGCTGCAAGCGAGACACCCTCAGATTGAAATTCGCTCTGCATCTGAATTTCGCAGCATTGACGGTATCGTCCATTGGTTGTCGCGTCACTTTGAATAAATCACTCAAGATCACAAGAACTTAAACTTTGTATTGTTTAGTCAACTCTCTGACAGGCATTCTTTTATGATGAATTTAACGAACACAAATAAAAAATGAGCTGCAAGAAAAAACTTGCAACTCATTGATTATATTCGCGTTTTCTGGTGCGTCGGGAGGGGCTCGAACCCCCGACCCATGCCTTAGAAGGGCATTGCTCTATCCAGCTGAGCTACCGACGCATTAGCGTGTTTTTATCACACAAAACAAGTTGTAAACTTTGTATACTAAACTCAAGATTATGAGTTTTTGCTACAAAAAACTGAAGGCTGAATAGTACATGGTATCTCTGTCATATTCAAGATTGAATGTGCATGAAAGCGTTATTTCAAGCAGTTTTCGGCGTAATACAATCGGCAAGCCGGCGCGCAAGTGTGTTGGCCACTACTGGATCAAACGCTTCTACCATAACGCGTATTAGTGGTTCAGTGCCTGACGTCCGAATCAGCACTCTGCCATTATTTTTAAGTTCAACTTCTACTTTGCTTTTTTCCAACATCAGCATGTCATTTTTCTGCCATTCAAAACCAGGAGATACCTTTATGTTGATCAATACTTGTGGAAATAATTTCAAATTTTCAAAACATTGATCTAAACTTTTTCCATTGCGACGCAGAGCTGAAAGTACTTGAAGGGCAGAGACTATGCCGTCGCCGGTTGTGTGTTTATCTAGACATAATAAATGACCTGACCCTTCCCCCCCCAAGAGCCAGCCTCTCTCGCGCATTTGCTCTAACACATAACGGTCCCCTACTTTCGCTCGAACAAAATCAACGCCAAGTTCTTTGAGCGCCAACTCCACCGCCATATTCGTCATTAAGGTTCCAACTACGCCCGGCACAGCTCCAATTGCCAGCCTGTCGATCACCATTAAATACAGTAGCTGATCACCATCATAGACTTTGCCATTCTTATCAACCATCATCAGACGATCAGCATCACCATCCAATGCAATCCCAAGGTCAGCATGATTAGCTCTGACGGCCAACGCCAACGCATCAGGAGCGGTAGCACCAACTTTATCATTGATATTGAATCCGTTAGGATGGTTACCAATAGGAATGACCTCAGCCCCCAACTCATGAAATACATGTGGTGCTATATCGTAAGCAGCCCCATTTGCGCAATCAACGACGATTTTCAAACCACGCAAATCTAATTCGGTAGGAAAAGTACTTTTACAAAATTCGATATACCTGCCATTTGCATCACGCAGACGATGCGCCTTTCCCAGATGGTCCGAACTGACACATTGCATTTCACGTTCCAGCTCTGCCTCAATCGCCAACTCAACTTCGTCGGGTAACTTGGTACCTTGTGCCGAAAAAAATTTAATTCCATTATCCTCATATGGATTGTGCGATGCAGAAATAACGACACCTGCGGATAGGCGCAAGGCTCTAGTCAGATAGGCAACAGCAGGCGTTGGCATAGGGCCAGAAAGCATGACATCAACACCTGCGGCTGCGAAGCCAGCTTCTAATGAGGCTTCCAGCATGTAGCCAGAGACTCTGGTATCTTTCCCTATCAATACCGTTGGCTTACTTCCGCCAAACACATCAGTTTTTGCCAATACCTTCCCAGCGGCATAGCCTAAACGCATTACAAAATCGGGGGTAATGGGACTAACGCCAACTTTGCCGCGGATACCGTCAGTTCCAAAATATTTTCTTGTCATTTATTATTCCTGTCTCAATTATTTTGATACGGCTTGCCATACCTTGATGGCATCAACGGTTTCAGCCACATCATGAACACGTACTATTTTGGCTCCCTGAGATATCGCAGCAAGAGCTGCAGCCAGACTACCGGCCAAGCGACGTTCAACTGGCTGGCCGGTTATTTCACCAATCATAGATTTACGTGAAATACCAGCCAACAACGGTAAACCTAATTCAACCTGATACGTATTAATATACTGCAACATTGAAATATTATGCGCTAAAGTCTTGCCAAATCCAAAACCGGGATCAATGCAAATTCTGTCTCTATGAATGCCAGCAAGTTCGAATTCCGCGACACGTTGACGTAAAAAATCAATGACTTCAACATTCACATTTACGTAGCGCGGCGTCACTTGCATGTCTAATGGTGAGCTCTGCATATGCATTACACACAATCCAAGATTTCCCTCTACAACTGCATCCTTAGATTCTTGCGAGACAAATCCACGAATATCATTGATCATATCGACACCGGCTAAAATGGCCTGCCGCATTACTTCAGGCTTATACGTATCGATAGATAGTGGCTTTCCACAGTCTCGCAAGGCATAGATGACGGGCATGATACGTCGTAACTCATCAGCCAAGGGCAGTGACCGTGCTCCAGGTCTGCTCGATTCGGCACCTATATCTATGATGTCGACTCCATCACGAATCATTTGCTCAGCGTGAGAAATTGCTCCATCAACACATTGGAATCTCCCACCATCCGAAAATGAATCAGGCGTGACGTTTAGAATTCCCATTACAAGTGGTTTATATTGATTTTCGCTTAAAGCAAAGCGATATCTGCCACACTCAAAATATTTATTCATGAATAAAAAATAAGGGCGAGGATTACTCCTCACCCTTTTTAACAGATTTAAAAATTAACAACTAACTATTACGCAGTAGCAGTCGCAGTCGGTGAGACGCCGCCCGGCGGACTGTCGGAAGACGATTTACGAGAGTTATGCCCTTGCTTTGGCGGAGTTGGCTCCAAACCGCTCATAATTTGATTAATCTGATCAGCGTCAATTGTTTCCCAATCCAGTAACGCTTTTGTCATCGCCTCAACCTTATCGCGGTTTTGCTCCAACAATTGCCGGGAAATCGCATATTGCGCATCCAGAATAAAGCGAATTTCGGCATCCACTTTTTGCTGTGTCGCCTCGGAGATTGTCTTAGAGGGACCGCCAAAATATCCTTCTTGCTGGCTATCTTCGTACACCATGACACCCAAGCTATCGGACATACCAAAACGTGTGACCATCGCACGCGCCAACTTTGTCGCGCGTGAAAAGTCGTTTGATGCGCCAGTAGACATTTGGCCTACAAATAATTCCTCCGCAATGCGACCACCGAACAAAATGGCAATTTCTTCCAGCATCTTATCTTTATAACCGCTAATTTGATCATGCTCTGGCAATTGCCAAGTCAGACCCAAAGCGTTACCACGGGGCATAATTGTCACTTTATGAACAGGATCCGCCTTAGGTAACAATTTGGCCACCACAGCATGACCAGACTCATGATATGCCGTATTGCGACGTTCATCTTCACGCATAACCATCGACTTACGTTCTGGCCCCATGTATATCTTATCTTTGGCATCTTCGAAATCTTGCATCTCAACTAAACGCTTATTACGGCGTGCAGCAAATAGAGCAGATTCGTTGACCAGATTCGCCAAATCTGCGCCAGAGAAACCAGGCGTGCCGCGAGCAATAATGTCAGCCCGTACATCTGGAGCGATAGGTACCTTGCGCATATGGACGTTCAAAATCTGTTCGCGACCGCGAATATCAGGCAAACTCACTGTCACTTGTCGATCAAAGCGACCCGGACGCAGCAAAGCCTTATCCAAAACATCGGCTCTGTTGGTGGCAGCTACTACGATCACGCCTGAGTTTGGTTCAAAACCATCCATCTCGACCAACATTTGATTCAGCGTTTGTTCGCGCTCGTCATTACCACCGCCCATCCCTGCGCCCCGATGACGGCCGACGGCATCGATTTCATCGATAAAAATAATGCATGGAGAGTGTTTTTTGGCATTCTCAAACATATCGCGTACACGAGAGGCGCCAACGCCTACAAACATTTCAACAAAATCAGACCCGGAAATAGTAAAAAATGGTACCTTAGCCTCTCCAGCAATAGCACGTGCCAACAAAGTTTTACCGGTTCCCGGAGGACCTACCATTAATACGCCGCGCGGAATACGACCGCCGAGTTTTTGAAATTTTGTTGGATCACGAAGAAAGTCTACGATTTCACTTACTTCTTCTTTAGCTTCATCACACCCAGCCACGTCAGCAAATGACACATTATTGTTTGTATCATCAAGCATGCGTGCTTTCGACTTACCGAAAGAAAAAGCACCGCCTTTACCGCCACCCTGCATTTGACGCATGAAAAATATCCAAACACCAATTAACAATAACATTGGGAACCAAGAGATAAAGACCTGAGAAAGGAACGACTGCTCTTCCGGTGGTTTATTATCAAATTTAATTCCATTGTTGACCAAGTCACCTACTAAACCGCGATCAAATATAGTCAATTGTGACTTGATTTTTTTTCCATCAAGTGTGGTCGCAACGACAGTCCGATTGACATCGTCAATGGTCGCATCTTTAATATGTTTGGCTCTGACTTCGTCCAAAAACTCCGAATAAGGCATAGCAGTGGCGCCAGAGCCGGCCCCTTTACCGTCGAATTGCTTAAAAACCATAAAAAGCACCAAGGCAATAACTACCCAAATGGCTGCTTTAGAAAACGTATTGTTCACGAGAACTCCTTGGACGTACATTAAACGTACGAAATGCCTTACATATATAAGTACTTATTCTACCCGTATTGGATAGCGCTTGCTAGAGAGGATATATTGACGACATTGACGAATATCAAGAGCAAAAACACTTAATTTTAATTCTTCAAACCTTTTCCTAGCAAAAAAATCTCTGATGATTTATCTTTGCTTGCTTTAGGCTTCTTATTTGCCACTGTTTTGAACTCAGCTTTAAATAAATCCACAATCGTATTATAAGCTGGTCCATGAAAGCACTTCACCAACAGAGCCCCATTTGGCTTGAGATGTGCTTTAGCAAATTCTACCGCCAACTCAATAATATATTCAATGCGTGCGGCATCAACCGTCGGAATGCCGGAGAGATTTGGGGCCATATCTGACAAAACAAGGTCTACCTTACGCCCACGCAACTGTGCCTCCAACACTTGAAGCACGTCTTCCTCTTGGAAGTCACCCTGAATAAAATGAACATCGGCAATAGGCTCCATCATTAATAAATCTAGGGCGAATATCTCCCCAAGGATGCCGCCACCATCTTTTCCCGCCAGTTTATTCCTTACGTATTGCGACCAACTTCCTGGTGTCGCACCAAGATCAACGATGATTTGTCCAGGTTTAATTAATTTTTCGGTTTCGTCTATTTCTTTTAATTTATAAACAGCCCTGGCTCGATAGCCTTCTTTTTGCGCCAATTTCACATACGGATCATTTATGTGATCATGGACCCAATTTTGATTGAATTTATTCTTTGCCATTAGCGTAAAATACTGCCTTTAAAGGAATTTATATGTTGAAACTCACACCCGCTGAACGAAGCGAATTGCGCGCTGAAGCGCATGCACTCAAACCCATAGTACTTATTGGTGAGGCTGGCCTATCTCCAGCGGTTTTGAAAGAAATTGATGCTGGCCTCAATTCACATGGTTTAATCAAGGTACGCGTCTTTGGTGACGATCGTGAAGCGCGTGTTGCTATGTACGATACCATTTGTAGCTCACTAGAAGCCGCTCCAGTTCAGCACATTGGTAAACTATTTGTTATTTACCGCCCAAAACTGAACGAAATTAAAGAAAACAAGTTAGTAAAAAGAGGCAAAGGTCTGCGTGAAGTAACTATCGTAAAACCAAGTGCAAGTGGTACCAAAAAACCTTCCGTATCAAAAGTGATGGTAAAAGGCAATGAACGTGTCACTCAAGGTGGCAATATTAAACGATCAAAACCACGTCAAAGCAGTGCAAAAAAGTCTGCTTTAGGAAATTCCTAGTCGATTTAATGCACATTTGACTGGGGTGCATATTCTGTGCACCCCGATTATCTTTTAGATGTACAACACGTCTAGCACTTCATACTCACGTACGCCTGCTGGAGCCTGGACGCCAACTACATCGCCAGCATATTTTCCTATTAACGCACGTGCGATAGGCGAAGTAATCGATACTTTACTCTCCTTGATATCGGCTTCATCTTCACCGACAATTTGGTATGTGACTTTCTGACCTGTTTCAAGATCTTCCAAATGTACTGTCGAGGCAAATACCACTCGCCCTTCCGCATCGAGCGTGGTTGGATCAACAATTTGTGCCGCGCCTAGCTTTCCATCAATATCGGCAATACGCCCTTCAATGAAACTCTGACGCTCTTTCGCAGCATCATAATCTGCATTCTCAGACAAATCTCCATGAGCTCTTGCTTCTGCAATAGCACTGATCACTGCTGGACGCTCTTTTGTTTTAAGTTTGTGCAATTCTTGTTTTAGCAATTCTGCGCCAAACTTAGTTAGAGGTACTGAACTCATATTATCAACTTAAAAAATGGGGTTAACTAAAATCTCAACGACACAAATAGAAATTTTCACGACAAAAATCGCCAATCACTGCCATGCTGTTTTATATGATGTGATGCTTACAAAGTTTTGCCATTTAAACTTTATACATCGACAAAAGAAAATAAAAATACAGAGGCCACATGAACATCAGCTGAGCTGCTGCTATCTGTGGCCTCTTGCTTAAAGCTTAGCGTATGTCTATTTAGTGTAAGGTTTTATGCAAACCTTGTAAATCATAGACATTCAATTCATTGAGGTGACGCATTCCCTCTACTGCAGCTTCGGCCCCGGCAATAGTCGTATAAGTTACCGCGCCAGCGGCCAAAGATGAGACTCGAATCGCTCTAGAATCATTGATCGCATTGCGTTTTTCTTCGACGGTATTGATTACCATCGCAATATCACGATTTTTAATGATATCAACAACGTGCGGCCTACCTTCGGCGACTTTATTAATCGTAGCACAAGGAATACCAGCAGCAGCAATTGCTGCCGCAGTTCCCTTCGTTGCAACTAGAGCAAAGCCCATTTCCAATAAATCTTGGGCAATCTTAACTGCCCGTGGCTTGTCTGCAGTTTTTACGCTTAGGAAAACTTTACCCGATTTTGGCAGTTTTATACCTGCGCCGAGTTGAGATTTAACAAAAGCCTCACCAAAAGTCTTACCGACCCCCATTACCTCGCCAGTTGATTTCATTTCTGGCCCAAGAATGGTATCAACACCAGGGAATTTCACAAATGGGAACACTGCCTCTTTTACACTGAAATAGGAAGGAACAACTTCATTGAATATTCCCTGCGAATCCAATGACTGCCCGACCATACAGCGCGCCGCAATTTTCGCCAGTTGCAAACCTGTCACTTTAGAAACAAACGGCACGGTACGCGAAGCGCGTGGGTTAACCTCAAGTACAAACACAATATCTTTGCCATCTTTTTGCTGTATCGCGAACTGGACATTCATCAAACCGATAACGTTTAATCCCTTTGCCATTAAAGAAGTTTGTCGCTTTAACTCTTCAATGGTTTCCGACTTGAGTGAATATGGAGGCAGTGAACAGGCAGAATCGCCGGAATGCACGCCAGCTTGTTCAATATGCTCCATAACACCACCGATAAAAGTGCGCTGACCATCCGATAAACAATCGACATCAACCTCAATCGCATCGTTCAAAAAACGATCGAGCAATACCGGAGAATCATGTGAAACCTTAACAGCCTCACGCATGTAACGCTCAAGATCACGTTGTTCATGAACGATTTCCATCGCGCGACCGCCCAGCACGTAAGATGGCCTCACTACTAGCGGATAACCTATTTCTTGTGCAAGTTCAAGCGCATCCGCTTCAGTGCGTGCGGTACGATTGGGCGGTTGACGCAAGCCCAGTTCATGCAGCATTTTCTGGAAACGCTCGCGATCTTCAGCTGCATCAATCATGTCTGGCGAAGTGCCAATAATAGGCACACCATTAGCTTCTAGTTCTAACGCCAGTTTCAGTGGTGTTTGTCCACCATACTGCACAATCACGCCAACTGGCTTTTCCAAATCCACAATCTCAAGTACATCTTCCAGTGTCAGCGGCTCAAAATATAAACGGTCAGACGTATCATAGTCAGTTGATACTGTTTCAGGATTGCAGTTGACCATGATGGTTTCGTAGCCATCTTCACGCATTGCGAAAGCGGCATGGACGCAGCAATAGTCAAACTCAATTCCCTGCCCAATACGATTTGGCCCGCCGCCCAAGACCATTATTTTTTTCTTGTCGGTAGGGGCTGATTCGCACTCATCCTCGTACGTGGAGTACATGTAGGCAGTCTTGGTCGCAAACTCGCCAGCGCAAGTATCAACGCGTTTATAGACAGGCCGAACATTCAGCGCGCGGCGTTGATTGCGTACCGCAGTATCGGTTGTTTTCAGTAACTTCGCCAGACGACGATCTGCGAATCCTTTCTGCTTCAACTTCAGCAAAACATCTTTACCGATCATATCAAGCGTCTGCGTGTCCAACCAGAGTTCGATATCGATAAGATCTTTAATTTGCGCGAGGAACCACGGATCAATATGTGTAAGTTGATGAACCTCTTCCAAGGTAAAACCATGTGCAAAAGCATCGCCGACATACCAAATACGATCAGGGCCAGGCTCACCCAATTCTTTTTCCAAAATCTCGCGATCTTGGGTTTTTTCGTTCATACCATCGACGCCAACTTCCAGGCCGCGCAGGGCTTTTTGGAATGATTCCTGGAAAGTGCGGCCAATTGCCATCACCTCGCCAACGGATTTCATTTGCGTCGTTAGGCGATTGTCGGCCTGCGGAAATTTCTCGAAAGTAAAACGCGGAATCTTGGTCACAACATAGTCGATTGATGGCTCAAACGAAGCCGGCGTATTACCCCCGGTAATATCGTTGCGCAACTCATCTAACGTAAAGCCAACAGCAAGTTTCGCCGCAATTTTTGCGATCGGAAAACCAGTCGCTTTGGATGCCAGCGCAGAAGAACGAGATACACGTGGATTCATCTCAATCACGATCATACGGCCATCGGCAGGATTAATTGAAAACTGCACGTTAGAACCACCCGTATCAACACCAATTTCCCGCAATACTGCCAACGAGGCATTACGCATGATTTGATACTCTTTATCGGTCAATGTTTGCGCCGGAGCCACGGTAATGGAATCTCCCGTATGTACACCCATTGGATCTAGATTTTCGATAGAACAGACGATGATGCAGTTATCCGCTTTATCGCGCACAACTTCCATTTCATACTCTTTCCAGCCTATCAACGATTCTTCAATCAGCAACTCGCTGGTGGGTGATGCCTCTAGTCCGCGTTTGCAAATTGCCTCGAACTCTTCTTCATTGTACGCAATACCACCGCCGGTTCCACCCATGGTAAACGAGGGACGAATGATGGTGGGAAAGCCTAGAGTTTTTTGCACAGCCCAAGACTCATCCAAGGTGTGCGCCACACCAGAACGCGCAGAACCGAGGCCGATTTTGGTCATTGCGTCTTTAAACTTAGAACGGTCTTCTGCCTTATCAATCGCTTCTGGCGACGCTCCAATCAATTCGCAATTGTATTTTTTCAACACGCCATGTTTGTGTAAATCTAACGCGCAATTAAGTGCTGTTTGCCCGCCCATCGTCGGCAAAATAGCATCAGGTCGCTCTTTATCAATAATGCGCTCAACTACCTGCCAAGTAATAGGCTCGATGTATGTCACATCGGCCATCTCTGGATCAGTCATAATCGTAGCAGGATTACTATTCACCAAGATTACTTTATAACCTTCTTCGCGCAGTGCCTTACATGCTTGGGCGCCAGAATAATCAAATTCACATGCTTGGCCGATGATGATAGGGCCTGCACCAATAATTAGAATACTTTTTATATCAATACGTTTAGGCATTTTTAATTTTTCTCCATCTTTGCCTGATCCATCAATGTGGTGAAGCGATCAAATAGGTAAGCAATATCATGTGGCCCTGGGGACGCTTCCGGATGTCCTTGAAAGCAAAATGCAGGCTTATCGGTGCGGGAAAAACCTTGTAAAGAGCCGTCAAATAACGAAACGTGCGTCACTCGGCAATTAACTGGCAACGAAGCAGCATCAACCGCAAAACCATGGTTCTGAGAAGTAATTAAAACTTGCTTGCTATCAAGATCTTGCACAGGATGGTTTGCGCCGTGATGGCCAAATTTCATCTTCAATGTTTTAGCACCAGAGGCTAAAGCCATGATTTGATGACCAAGACAAATACCAAAGGTAGGGATACCTTTTTCAATTAACTCGCTTACTGCCGCGATGGCATATTCACAAGGTTCTGGATCACCGGGTCCGTTCGACAAAAATATACCGTCCGGTTTGAGCGCCAATACATCTGCGGCACTTGATTGGGCTGGTAAAACTGTTATCTTGCAGCCCCGTTGCACAAGCATGCGTAAAATATTACGTTTAACGCCAAAATCGAACGCCACCACATGATATTTCGGATTAGCTAATTCACCATATCCCTTACCCAAGGTCCATTCGGCTTCAGTCCAATCGTATGGCCTACTAGTCGAGACGACCTTGGCCAGATCCATTCCAGACAAACCTGGAAATGACTTCGCCAGTTCAATCGCCTTTGCAGCATCAGTCCCCACCAAAATAGCACCACTCTGCGTGCCTTTTTCGCGCAAGATACGCGTCAATTTCCTGGTATCAATTCCGGCGATCGCAACTATATTTTGCGACTTCAAATAATCAGACAATGACTGCTCGGAGCGAAAATTTGACAGCAACAAAGGTAAATCTTTAATGATTAAGCCAGCGGCATGAATTTTATCGGACTCAACATCCTCCGCATTCACGCCAGTATTACCAATGTGTGGATAAGTCAACGTAACGATTTGAGAACTATAACTTGGGTCCGTTAATATCTCCTGATACCCAGTCATTGAAGTATTAAAAACGACCTCACCAATGGTGTGACCTGTAGCGCCAATAGAAACGCCAGTAAATATCGTGCCATCAGCAAGGGCAAGGATAGCGGCGGAATCTTTGGGGGAACGTAAAGACTGCGGAATGGGCAGCAAGGGCAACTCCTATAATGTTACCGCCGCTGCGCCGCACCAAAATGATCGCAGCAAACTGCCACTCCGATTAATTAAGGTGACAATAACGATCAAAGGAGAGTGTGAATTAAGTATGCGCCACGACGGGATTTGAATTAGCTAAACCCTTGAATTATAGCGCAAAACCCTACCTCAAGCAAACGCTCTTAAGAATGAAAAAGGGGCTTGACTGAAAAACCTTCAGCCCACATCCACATTCACGTAAGCAAAGCTGCAATACCAGCCTTTGCAACCTGAGCATCCTCCGAAGACTTAACACCTGAAACACCCACAGCACCAACGCATTGTCCGTTAACAATAATTGGCACACCGCCTTCCAGCATACCTTCCAGCGTGGGAGCGCTCAAAAATGAGTAGCGACCAGCATTAATAATATCTTCATAGATTTTGGATTCTCGTCGACCTAACGCTGCCGTTGTCGCTTTAGCTGGCGCGATATGAGAAGAAATCGGTGCCACACCATCAAGGCGCTGCAACCACATTAAATGGCCACCGTCATCAACGATTGCAATTACCACAGCCCAACCATTGACCTTTGCTTCCGCCTCGGCAGCTGCCGCGATTATTTTTACATCATCTAAAGTTAAAACAGATTTTGTCTGCATAGTAAGCCTCTCGTTTAAGATTAACGAATTGTACGGGACGCACCAACTTCTATGTATATAAACTCTTTTGACAATTAATACTCCTTGTAAAAGTTAACATTACCGCAATTCAAAATTAACCAAGTTTACATTCTCAGATAGATCGCTTACATTAGGTCGGTTTTTTAACTAGGTGTCCCGATGCAAACGAAGGCTTCCAGACTATTCAGACATATTAAATTTTTCGTTACTTTAACGACGCTTCAGGCCGCCACAGTAAGTCAGTGCTTAGCCGCAGAAAATCCCTTTCCAGAATCATCAATCGCATTTGTCAAACTTCAAGAATTACGTGATCGAGCCTCTGATTTAACGGTTAAGGCGATGGACATGCTTGGCATCCATTACAAACGCGGTGGAAACACACCTGAAAATGGTTTAGATTGCAGCGGCTTTGTACGCTATGTATTTAAGAATGCTGTTGGAGCAGAGCTACCGAGAACGTCACAAGAAATAAGCAAGATTGGAGAGCAAATCAATATAAAAGATTTACAACCTGGGGATCTGGTTTTTTACAACACTTTACGACGAGGTTTCTCTCACGTTGGCATTTATTTAGGTGACAATAAATTTATTCACTCGCCCGCAGCTGGCGGACAGGTGCGAATAGAAAGCATGGATATCGGTTACTGGAAAAAACGATTTAATGGCGCCAGAAGAATTAATGACGAACCAAAAAATAGCACAACAAATACAATATCAAAACCGTAAAATTAGCGCTCTTGCAACACACGAATTTTTTGTTTAATTTCCGGCATCATTGCCATTGCAGCCTTCTCACCAGCAAGAATGGCAAGATTGCGCCCAGCAAAATCACTCCCCTTCATTCCTGGCAATTCTGGCCGAATAACTACATCAGCAGTTTTCAATTCAAAATAATTTAAACTTTGTCCCATAATCGTAAAAGTTTGCATTAACACTTCCAGCGAGCTTGCTGCTGCTTGCACATCTGGTTGCGTTGAAATATTGACTGCAATTACAAAATCGGCACCCATTTCTCGCGCGAATCGTACTGGCACCGGGGAAACCAAACCACCATCCACATACTGATGCTCATTAATTCTAACAGGCTGAAATACGCCAGGTACAGAAGATGAAGCCCTGACCGCCAGACCTGTATTCCCACGTTGAAATAAAATTGGCAAGCCTGTATTCAGATCTGTAGCAACGGCACCAAATGGTTTTTTCAATTTTTCAATTGGCACCTGCATCACCATTTTATTCACATAGATTTGCAAGGCCTCCCCTTTCAATACACCGCTAGTTTTCGCGAAAAATGGCAAAGACCAATCCGAGATTGTTGCCTCATCCATATCTAACGCCATTTTTTGCAATGCGAATCCATTATTACCAGCTGCGTACATTGCGCCAACTACGCTTCCAGCACTCGTACCCACGATCAAATCAGCGGCTATCCCCTGAGACTCCAAAGCTTTAATCACGCCGATGTGCGCAAAACCACGAGCAGCACCACCGCCCAACGCAAGTCCGATCCGAACTGGTCGCAAAGCTTTCGCTATCGGAACAACATTCTGCGGCATTGAAACAAAGGGCACATGAGCTGGTGGCGCGACACTAGCACACGCTGCCAACAATAAAAGACAGGAAGCCGCCGACGCCAGCACACCTCTCAAGCTGGTTAACAACAATTTAAGCATGGGAGAGAGCACCTTAAAACAGCAATAAAATACCTTAAGTGCAAAAATTCAGCACTGTATTCAGGCCAGGTAAAAAAAGGGAGTAACTACGAAACTACAGATATGTGCCAATGCATATTCAAAGGCAAAAAATTGGCGGAAGCGGTGAGATTCGAACTCACGAAGGGCTCACACCCTCGCCAGTTTTCAAGACTGGTGCCTTCAACCACTCGGCCACACTTCCGTTCAAGAAAAAACAACTTAGAGACTGGCAAAC
>JACMRF010000134.1 GCA_014376575.1 Undibacterium sp. | reverse complement strand
GTGCGCTATGTCTCGGTGTGCGGCAATGACGAGTCTGCTGAGTTTGCCAAAGACCGCTTGAAGTATTACGGGGTAGCGGCCGAGCTGATTGCCGATCACAGCCGTCCTACGACGCTCAAGCAGCGTTACAGGGCAAAAGGCAAGACGCTGCTACGCGTCAGCGAGTTGAAGCAGCATGAAATATCGGATGACATCGCCGCCCTGATGCTGGAGAAAATAGGAGGCTTCATCCAAGACACCAGCCTTGTGATTTTCTCCGACTTCAATTACGGCTGCCTGCCCCAATCTCTCGTCGATCAGATTGCCGAGCTGTGCCAACTCCACAACGTGCCCATGTTTGCTGACAGCCAGTCGTCGTCGCAAGTGGGCGACATCACTCGCTTCAAGCGCATGACGCTGGTCACCCCCACCGAGCACGAAGTCCGCCTTGCACTGGGCGACTCCACTTCGGGCCTGGTGGTTCTGGCTGAAAAGCTCGCCCAGAAAGCGCGTTGCGAGTATTCGTTCATCACGCTCGGGTCTGAGGGCGCATTTGTCCATAGCCCTACCGCCCCAAGCCACAAGATCATCACTGACGCCTTGCCGGCGATGAACCAGAGCCCCAAGGACGTCGCGGGTGCCGGGGACTCAATGCTCACCTGCACCGCGATGGCCCTGGTTGCCGGCGCCAATATCTGGGAGGCAGCTTTCCTCGGCTCTATCGCCGCCGCCTGCCAGGTGGGCCGCGTCGGCAACCGCCCTTTGTCAGCCACAGAAGTCATTGAGGAGCTGGACGCATGAAGGCAGTCCTGCTGGCCGCAGGGTTCGGCACCCGACTGCGCCCCCTTACCAACACCATCCCCAAATGCCTGGTGCCCATTCTCGGCAAGCCATTGCTGGCCATCTGGCTGGACCGGCTTTTTGGCAACGGCGATATTGAACGGGTGCTGGTCAACACCCACTACCTGTCAGAGCGGGTGGTCGAGCATGTTGCCCAGTCGCCATGGAAAGACAAGATCGACCTGGTGTATGAACCCGTGCTGCTGGGAACCGCCGGAACGCTGTGGCAAAACCGCGAGTGGATCGGCAGTGGCCCCATCCTGGTGGCCCATGCCGATAACCTCACGTTGTTTGAGGTGCCCGCTTTTATCGCCGCACACAAGCATCGGCCTGCCAGCTGCCCGATCACCATGATGACGTTCGACACCGATGCACCGCAGACTTGCGGCATCGTGGAAGAGAAAGACGGTATCGTTGTGGGGTTCCATGAGAAGGTGGCCAACCCGCCCGGGACACGCGCCAACGCCGCAGTCTACATTCTTGAGCGGGAAGTGGTTGACGCCATGGCATCAGAAGATCAGGCCTTCATCGACATGAGTACCGAGATACTTCCGCAGTACATACCCGGAAGGATCTGCACACATCACAACTCAATCTATCACCGCGACATTGGCAATCTGGAGAGCCTCCGGCTTGCAGAGATTGAGCTCCCCGCCATCGGCTACAAGTGAACTGCGTGTCTACGCTGGATTTTTCATTCACGTCTTCAACGTCGCAGGGCAGCGTCATCAGCCCGAACTCTCAGACTGCCAATCGCAGCCATGAGTTACCCCATCCAAGTTCGCGCACTATCAATAACAGTCTTAGCTGCCTGCGCAACTCTATGCTGTGATATGTTCTATGCGACAGTAGCTTGAACTGCAAAATTTGAGGAGTCCCCAAGTGAATTTCTTGTTGTTCCACGGTACGATAATTCGCCCAGGGATGAGGTGTTTGGCAGCACGCAAAGTACTCCTATATGACTATCGATTGATTGATCGATGGTTTCCCCTAAACAATGATAAGCTGATCAGATCGTAGTCAGTTGAAACTTAAATGACCGATCAATCCCACCTTCCAAAATACAGAAGAGATATCGATGGACTAAGAGCGATTGCAGTAATTGCAGTGGTGATATTTCATGCGTTTCCGAAAATTAAATGGGGAGGATTTATTGGGGTTGATATATTTTTCGTAATCTCTGGATACCTGATTACATCAATAGTCATATCAAGTCTCAATGCAAATTCATTCACGCTAAAAGATTTCTACTCGCGACGAATTCGGAGAATTTTTCCCGCACTGATAATTGTTCTGGTCTTCAGCTTCATCACTGGATGGTTTGGCTTATTAGGGGACGAGTTCAGGCAGTACTGCAAACACATGGTAGCGGGTGCTGGATTCGTATCAAACCTATTACTCTGGAGAGAAAGCGGCTACTTTGATGCAACGTCAGATACGAAAATACTATTGCACCTATGGTCCCTTGGAATCGAGGAGCAGTTTTATCTTTTCTGGCCAATATTAATTCTAATTTCGTGGCGTCGATTAAATATCGTCACCCTTAGCTTGCTTATTATTTGTGCATCTTTCCTGTATTGCGTATGGGTCACAGGGCATAACACCTCAGCTGCTTTTTATTCCCCACTTTCCCGAATTTGGGAATTGATGATTGGTAGCCTTCTGGCGCTGCTAATGCACAGCAGATCAAAATATCTAAAATTCACCGAAATTAGAATACAAAAGATTTTAAATTGTGTTGTCTTTTCCCCTGGACATGGCGATCGAAGCAGCTTCAAAGATATCGTGTCTATAACTGGAGCGTCCTTACTGGTACTTTCTTTCATATCGATTTCGCCGAGTACACCTTTCCCGGGGTGGCGAGCGATGGGGCCGGTTCTGGGTACGTTTTTACTCATTTATGCAGGCTCTACCGCATTGGTAAATAGAGCGTTCCTATCTAACAAATTGCTGGTAGGTGTAGGAAAAATAAGCTACCCCCTATATCTTTGGCATTGGCCATTGCTCGCGTTAGCTCACACACTTGAGGTCAATCCAGTGAGTAACTCCGCAAGACTGGGTATTGTGGCTCTAAGCGTGCTCTTGTCAGTTTTGACCTTTTATGTGATTGAGAAACCAATTCGGTCGGGGAACTGGGGACAGGCAAAAGTTTTCATTCTTGGCGCCACAATGGTGGGGGTAGCTGTAGTGGGGGCATTTGGATTTACCTATAAGGGTCCTAGCCTCAGGCCGATTGATAAAGAACTTGAAGACTACTCACAATTTTTTAATGCCTACTTCACAACGAATAATGCGCAGAATGCACACGCAATGGATGAGTTGAGCGTACTGAGTCAAAACAACTGCAATTTTTACGATATTGAAGGTGCGTCATTGATGCCGCGCAAGAGCATAGACCCAGCGTGTTACACGAAGACAAAAGGAGCTTCAGTTTTAGTGTGGGGCAATTCGTTTGGTGCTGATCTTTTTTACGGCCTGAAGGAGACGTTGCCCAAGGATGTAAGCCCATTACTTGTTTTCGCATCAGGATGTTCAATAGCCTTTCCCAATGCGCCTGGAGCCAAACAAGCGCCCTATTGCGAGAAGATGAACGAATTCGCGTTGGAAACCGCAAAAAATGTAAAGCCAGAAATCGTCATCCTATCGCCAGCGAATTCCGCAAATATTGCTCATATTCGCCTAATAAGTCAAACTCTAAAAGACCAGGGAGTTCGCAAAATATTTGTTATAGGTGGGAGACCAGAATGGAATCCGTATCTATACAAAGTTATTGCGAAGGACTATTGGAAATCATCTCCGAAATACATAAAAGGGTATCAAGACGAAGGAGTTGTAGCAGCAGATCAGGCATTTAGATCTGCCTTGAAAAAATCTGAGCCTTTTGAATATATAGACCTTCACGATTTCTTTTGTAACGACGATGGATGCATGACATATCTGGGAAATGATAGACGCGAAGGTTTATATACCTTTGACCGGGGCCACTTCCGGCCTTTCTTTTCTCTACATTTATTTAGAAATAAGCTCACAACGATCATAAATAGTCAGATCGAAATGAATCCCAAATCACGATAGCGGACATGTGTTCCGATAAAGATTTAAATAATGACTTTTTTCAGACCGAAAATTTCGATTCGAGCCATTTGCTTCATTTATTCGATATTGCCCTTTGATTTTGTTGCGGCTTGCGCACTATATTTGCGGCGAAAATCTGGAAGTGAGCCATTGGATCTTCTTTTTAAATCGCTATGCAAGGAACAAATCGCAGCCAATCCCGATAGATTATTGAGTAATTTCTTTGCGAAAAAATTCAAATCGGAAGTACTGTATTACTTGATTAAATTTGACTGCGAAAAAATTGCCATTGCTCACTTTGATGAGTTGGATTGGGAAGATCACAGAGATTTTTTTGTCAACGCTTTGGCGCCAGTTCTGGAAAAGTATTCATCTGGTTATGCGGTCGATATTCTGGCGCGAGCTCACCATATAGATTGGGCTAAATTGCATCCTGCTTTTCAAAAAATGCTTGAGCAGGTTCTTGAAAGAGCGTTGGTGCACCGGAACTACGAGTATGAGGAAAGAATTTTCGGTGACAGAAAATTGAAAAATTTTCTCCCCGAATGGGTCCCGACAGAGTCTTTTGTTCCTAATTTCTTTCGAAATAAACCGCTGATTTTTAGGTTGGGCAAAGAATTAAATTTCTCACAAACTGAAGTACTACTCGCGCAACTGGACAACGGGGGACAGTATTGGGAAGAGTTTCAGGATAAGGCGTCGGAGGCATCTGTCATTACAGACGTTCATCTTTATTACGCTTACTACGAGTTGATTAATTACAGCTACCACAACGGTGAAGGTGGGCTGGTTCCGTTGTTGTGCCGAAAGTTATCTGAATCTCAAGCACGCTTACAAAGTCACTTACCGGAACCATCTGCAAGACTGCGGGCCTTTTTGTCATCGCACAATATTGATGACATTCATGATGTAAAAATTTTGCTTCAAGATTGGGCTTCGTTAATCGGCCACATAGGGCATCTAAATGTTCATCTCATGATGCGAGAAATGAATCATTGGACTGGCAAACCGGTATTACTTACCAAGCGTGACTGGATTGCAAATTCATACTTTCTTTCTCTCCTCTCTGACCGTTGTCTTATTTTAGTAAAAGATGAGAATTGCCCGTCGGAGTTGTGGCTTGAACTCGCCGGTTTAGTTCCATTCTTGGGAGTCCCACTCCAAATATTTCAATACCCCGACGGACGCGGTATGTACTGGAATGACGCTGGAGCCATTGCGTTGAAGCAGTGGGAAGATGAAAATCGCGTTAACCCACTACGCGAAACCTATGATTTACAACTGACACGCGACAACAGCGCGGCAATCGCGCTGGAAGCATTAAAGGTGAAATGGGGAATGCCAAAGACGGCATGGCATGTCTGTCTCCACATGCGTGATGCTGCAATGCGTGCGGAGCAAGATGGCAAGGGAGAAACGATACGTAACACTACCCTAGAAAATTATCTTTCAGCTATCAAATATATAACCAGCCTAGGGGGTTGGGTAATACGCATGGGGGGCAATAAAGCACCCCCACTACCATCCATGGAGCAGGTAGTTGACTACGCGGTGAGCGAGGATACGTCACCAGTGATGGACGTTCATTTAGTAAGAACGTCACGTATTTTAATAGGCACGACATCTGGGTTTTCCTACGTTGCTACAGGATTCGATGTCCCTACTGCGATAGTAAACGCGATTACATCGCTAGGGCAGATTTACCCCAAGAGCACACGCTTTGCATTAAAACCGGTGCGGACAATCGAGGGGCGAATGCTGACCCAGCTGGAGATGACATCGGATACTTGGCGGTGGGCCTTCCCAACCCACGAGTCGTTACGGCGAGCTGATCTGACTGTGGATGAAAACAGTGCAGACGAGATTCTGGAGACTGTAAAAGAAACCTTGGTGCTAGCTGAAACCAATCACCCGACCTCAAATTCAGCATTGATTCAAAAGTGGCGAAGAAATTTGAGTTATCCCGGATATTACGGAGCGAGTCAGCCTAGTGAATATTTTCTGAGCAAATACGGCAGCGAGTTTCTGCCATGACAGAGTTTGCTCATTCAAAGTCTACTGCCGCACACGATGCCAAGTACAGGTCTGACATCGATGGATTGCGAGCTATTGCAGTATGTTTGGTAATTCTTTATCACGCTTGGCCCACGCTAGTTCCAGGAGGCTATGTCGGCGTGGATATATTTTTCGTGATTTCTGGCTATCTGATCACCAAGATCATATTTGCAGAAATGGAGCAAGGCTCTTTTAGCATCTCAAACTTCTATGCCCGCAGAATACGGAGAATATTTCCGGCGTTATTGGTTGTAGTGGCCTTCACCTTTTGCGTGGGGTGGCTGTACCTACCAGTCAAGGAGTTCAAATCATTAGGTTTGAATGTATTCGGGTCAACAGCTTTCCTGCAAAATTTTGTTCTACTAAAAGAAGTTGGATACTTTGATGTCGCCGCAGCCAAAAAGCCGTTGCTTCATATTTGGTCTCTTGGTATTGAGGAGCAGTACTATATTCTTTGGCCTCTTGTGCTGTGGTTAGTCGTTAGAAAAAACGTTAATCCACTAACGGCGGTTGTAGTACTGGCTTTGCTTTCGTTCGCGTTTGGTGCGCATGTAATGCACAAAAATGTTGATCGAGCTTTCTATTGGCCTCTTGCCAGGTTCTGGGAATTGATGGTCGGATCTGGACTTGCGATATTGGTAGCACTCCAAACGACTACGCACTTTTATATACCGATAAAATTTCGATCTCAATTGGACCGGGCCATTCATCACATCCTGTTTCATGATGATTTGCCACGTCGAAAATATTTACTTCAAGATTTGGGTGCAAGCGTATGGTTGTTGATATTGATTGTTTGTGCATTCAAATTTAATAACCATACACCATGGCCCGAGCCATACGCGCTGCTTCCAGTTCTCGCAGCCACGGGTCTGCTCGTTTGTAAAAATTCCTGGGTCAATCGAAAGATACTTTCAAGCAAGGCAATGGTATTTGTCGGACTTATAAGTTATCCGCTATATCTTTGGCACTTCCCGCTAATAGCTTTTGCGCACAATTTTTTCCCTGACGGGATAAGCAACGGGCTTATGTGCCTTTTGGTCATTGCTGGCGTGGTGCTTGCGTGGCTTACCAAAATATTGATTGAAGAACCGGTGCGTTTTGGGAGATTTCGAAGGTCCGCTATTACGCCACTAATTCTTGGCATGTTGGTATGTGGGGGGGGCGGTTTATATGCCTTTCATACAGATGGTGCGCCTATTCGTATACCCGCAGAGCTACGCAAATTTATGCTGACTGGGGATGAGACCGCTAAATATTGGCGGAGGGGTACTTGCCTTATGTTGCCAGAGCAGGGGAAAGAATTCTTTGCGAAAGAATGCGAGGGAGAAGGACGTCGTCCGCTGATCATGGTGTGGGGCGATTCCTATGCGGCTTCACAATATTCCGGTTTAGAGGTTCTTAAACAAGAGTTCGGGTTTGACGTGGCTGAATTTACATCTTCCGCTTGTGCTCCGCTGCTTGGACTGAATGCCTCGGGACGAGAATTTTGCAAAGGCAACAATGACCATGTATTCCAAAAAATTAAAACCTTAAGGCCAGATGTATTGATATTGCATGCAACTTGGACTCAGAATACAGAGCAGTTTGAAGATGGCTTTGCAAAGACAGCATTAGCCATCAAAGAGCTTGGACTAAAGAGGGTCATATTGCTAGGTCCAGTCCCAATGTGGAAAGAGCCTGGATTGTCTGCAAATGTAGTTGACTATTACTGGAAAAATCATAGGGAAATAATTCCAGAAATGACAAGTTATAGCCTTGTCAATCAAGAGCTAGAAAAAGTTGTAAAAGGTCTTGCGGATCGGAACGGCTTTGAATATATGTCTGTGCGTGAGGTAATGTGTCAAGACCAGCGCTGTTATGCACGTGTTGGCGTAGATGGGGAGTACCTGACTGCATTTGACTCTGGCCATATGACGAGGGAGGGGGCTGTTTACCTTCAGAGAAAATTATTGCCAGAAATTTTGAAAGGTTTGCGTTAGGCAATATTAAAGTTGTCGCATTTCTATATCCATGTCCATATGTTTAAATTAGTTACACACTTAGTGGTGGGTTGTGGATTAAGTGTTGCTAGCGTCCTCGCGCGTTTGCATGGAAAAAATGCTGTTGCGAATATTATTTTCGACAAATATAAGACCAGCCTTATTGATCACTTACCCTATTTGAATCAATCAGTGCTTGCAAACTACTACTCAAATGAGTACGTTCACGTATTTAATTTGGCCGGTGTTTACGAACTTGGGGATAACTTTTTTTCCGGACTGGATTTTTCAAACTTTAGGGGTATAGATAATCAGGGGGCGTTGATGCGCATTGTGGAAACGCGCGTCAGTTGGTTATTTCGGAGAGGACGAATCCAGGAGTCTGCAGATATGCTCAAGCAATTGCCGTTTAGGTGGCAAAACGGGTTGCTCGACTACTACCAAGCGCACTCCATCATTGCTCTTAATGGCAATATAGAACACGCCATTTCCCTGTTGGAGAAAACTGCTGGGCAGAATACAAGACTATGGCAGCCACACCAAAATATGGCAGCGCGAAACCCGGAGGAATATACGCCCACCACTCTCGACCTGATGTCTGGTTCCGACGGTCTGATTTATGATGCGGCAAATTACGTTGGACAACGAGTCATCGATGCGGGCTGCGGTCATCTGGCGGCGGATGTTTTTGGCATAGCCTTCGCGGCACAACGCCGGTTACGTGAGCGTATGCCTGATGTATCCGATGAACTTAGCGCTTTGTTAGCTAAATGGCGCATCGATATTGCCACGCTTAGGATCGCGCCACCCGAGTGGACAACACAAATTGGTCATCTTGGCATGTTGGACATTCTGTTAAAGATGCGCATGCAAGGAATGTGGGAGGGTCCCTTAATTTGCCTTGCAAGACCGAAATCTATTGCTAATCGCCCCTTGCTCGATTTGTTCAACCAATTTGCGCGCGTGGTGGTGGAGCGAGAAACCGTATCGCAAGAAGTTTTCGACGAATTAATAAGTTTGCAGAGATGGTGTGGTCTCTCATTCAATGCTTGGGAGTGGCCCGACGGCAGCGTTGCTACATGGCAGGAGGCAGGTGCGTTTGCCATGCAGAAATCCAATTCTGAGGAACGTCTATGTTCTTTACGCGTTGCCTGCGATGACAGTTTCAACGATCCTACAAGCCCTATTTCGGTAGCTCCCGATTTGTCCGTCGTTTTGGACCTCTCTCCTGATCAATGGTATGTATGCTTGCACATAAGGGACGGTGGGTATTATGCGGAAGGGAAGGAGAATGCTGGGCAAACACACAGGAATTCTAATTTCTCTGACTATGAGGCGGCTATTCAATTCATTTGCGCCAGAGGAGGAAAAGTAGTTCGTATGGGCAGTTTGGATGCAGATCCTCTCCCGGCTATTCCCGGCTTAATTGACTATGCACGCAGTCCTCACAAATCTCCTCACATGGATTTGCAACTAATCCGGAACTGCCGCATTTTCATTGGCACAACATCGGGGCTGACCAATGTAGCGGTTAGCTTTGGTATTCCATGTGCATTAGTTAATTGCATCACCATTGATGCTCAGCTTTGGAATAATAGGGTTCGCTTTGCGTTAAAGCCAATTCGCTCCTTAGCAGGAACTTTGCTCAGCCAAAAAGACTTGACTACGGCCCCAAACCGATGGTCTCTATACCGTTTCGAAACCTTGTCTCAGGCTGGATTGTCGCCAATTACCAATACTTCAGATGAAATTTTGGAGACTGTTCGGGAAGTATTAGAGATGCCTGAACAGCTAGAAAATCCGATTTTGGAAACATGGCGTAAGCATCTTGCCGTGCCATATTTCTATGGCGGCGCTCTGCCGAGTCTATATTTTTTGGAAAAATACAGCGCCTCATTTTTGCGTGGTGAGGCATAACAGATCGCGCACCCCTATTTGATGAAATACTCACTTTCCAGCTGTCCGCAACAACCCGCCACCATTGAATTCCGTGGCGGCGTCCCGGCGTGGAGACGTGTCTGAAGCAAAGGTCGCCGCTCTTGTCGCACTCCCATTTTTAGGTCGTATGAACAACTCGGTGGCAGTCGTTATCCCAAACTACAACGACGCAAAGTCCCTCCCACGCAGCGTCCGTTCGGTGATGAACCAGGACGTTGCGGCCGACGAAGTCGTTGTCGTAGACGACTGCTCGACCGATGACAGCATGGAGACCATCCGCGCACTTGCTACCGAGTTTCCAACCCTTCGTGTGATCCGGCATGAGGTCAACCAGGGCGTCTATGGCGCTATCGCTACGGGGCGGGCAGCCACAAGCTCCGAATACGTCATGTTCGTGGCGGCCAATGACTTTTTGCTGCAGGGCCTGATGGCACGCGCCAAAGACTGCCTGGCCAGCCACCCGGGCGTAGGATTGTGGTCGTCAATGGGCTGGCTGGTGGATGAAGAGGACCAGTTGCTGGGGCCGATTGCCATTACCGTGCCCTCCATGCATGACCAGTATTTTTCGCCAGTGCAATGCCGTGAGCTT
>JACMRF010000133.1 GCA_014376575.1 Undibacterium sp. | reverse complement strand
GTGCGCTTGACCTTGCACGCCCCACCAACTGGCTAAGAAGTGTTGGTGCATGCCTGATGCATATGGCAGAAAATCAGCGCTACATCGGCAATCTGGATACGGCACAAGGCTTGCTTCATGAAGCGCTAGAGGTACTCAGCCCAGTTGCCAATTCGAGGCCATATGCCTTATCGCTTCAGTATCAGGGCAGTCTTGGGCTCGACCGCCAAGACTATACGGCCGCATTGGATGCGTTTTTACAATTAGAAAAAAAGCACAAAATTTACAGCACAATGATTTTTTTATTGGTGCGCAACGCGGACAGGCTCACGCCTTATCGCATTTAGAAAAACCGAAACAGGCGTCAGCCTCAGCACAAGCTTGTCTGATTTTTTTAAATACATAGTTGACGTATTGGCTGCAACGAACTGCCTATAGTAAATACGCAGCAGATGTTAGGCCCTTGTATTCGCTTTTGACCACGTGCTGACACTCACGAGCGTTCTATTCAAATCCATCCCCATTTAGTTTCTTGGTATGCTTTCGATAATAACTAATAAGGCTGCCATATTACTAATTAACCCAGATTTTCCATTAGACCACTATTACTTCGTAGAAACGCTAACGGAGTTTGCTTCTAAGGGAATAACACCATCGCTGTTTGAGTGGAAAAGCTACAGCCTCAATTGCACATCTTGGTTAAAGGCTGTTTGCCTGCCCCTTCAGAGCGCGCAATTAAGTCTATTCAGTAGAGATCAGCTGCCTATACAGAAAATGTCAAATAAAACATAGATTGAAATTTTATGTTTGTTAGCGCACAGAACACTATTAAAAAACAATTTATCTTTCAATTAAGCGCACGATGAAATTGTCGTGCGGTTAAAGACACATATTCATCTTTGTACTTATAGAGTTTGTGTCGAGGTAGTTTTATCCGTTATTCGTTATTCGTTATCGTTACCAATTTATATTTAACTATAGAGGCACATCATGAACAAAGATCAAGCAACGGGCGCAACAAAAAAATTCGGTGGAAAAATGCAAGAGGAAGTCGGAAAATTAATCGGTAACAAAGAACAGCAAATAAAGGGAGTTAAAAAGCAAATTCTAGGCAATATTCAAGAGAGTGTTGGTGATGTAAAAGCTACCATGAAGCAAAGTAAAATCGGTAAATAAGCATTGCGATCATCTGTTACTGTTCCGACTACAAGGATTACGGCAGATGAAAGCAAACGTAAAGACAGCCGCAAATGCGGCTGTCTTATTTGATTAAAAAAATATTAATGGCCGCTAGCATCATAGTAGGTACGAATACCATCAACCCAAGCTTGATCAGCCATATTTGGCCAGTTATCAGAATCAAAACCAGGGGCGTTTTTGAAACGTTCTATACCAATATTTAGTACAAACCGTTTGTTGCCAGGATCAAGTTTAAGCGAACTCCAAGGTACCGCAAACAATTTCTCACCAATAGAAAACACACCGCCAAAAGACATCACTGCATAGGCGATTTTACCGGTCTGCACATCGAGCATAATTTCCTTAATATTACCTAAATGTTCGTCTTCGGCGTTATATATATTGTCGCCTATTAATGTATTAGCGCCCATCAATCTTGGGCCAGGTCCACTATCTACATTATTTGTGTACATGCCATAAGTGTCGCGTTCTAAATAATTCATTTTAATTCCTTTATGATGTTGAGAAAGAACACTAAGGATGAACTATAGATAACTTACTTTCGGTGCGCTAGCGAACAAATGAGCCTTCTTTTATAAAAAAATAATTCTGCTTGTGCGAATCTTTATTGCTGCCATTCTTGTGCGCCTCGCCAGACCTATCGCCCACCTGACTGGGCAACGGAGATAACTATACAGCTCCTTTATTAGGTACTTTTGGATCTAACATCCGTGGCAGCATTGCAGAGGGTTGCGCTACAGATTTTTGCTCATAAAATCGCTCCCCTTCATTTAGCTGTGGAGGCTGTGCAGGTTTCTTACATCCGGAAGTTAGCATCGGGCTAGCCGTAATCAAAATAAAAGTGATGACATTCAATTTCATCATTATTCTCCAAAAATTTAACCAGAAAACCTAAGCTAGAACTGTCAAATTTTAAAGACATAGCCTCAGGGTAAGTGCATAGTATTTACGCTAAATCTGACACACTCTGTTCGCTGCAGCACGTAAATTTATGGCCATTCTTATCGGCCTACAGTTGCTTGAATTCATTAATTTTTTCTCCCTAGGAATTAAAGTCATCCACGTATGTTCGTTAGCGAACAGATTCGATACAAAAAAAAAGGCAAATTTATGAACTTATCGTTACCTAGACAACATGCACATGCAAACCAGGCCTCTACCTGCAGACATCTCGCTAAAAGCGCCTGGACAATTTAATTTATCCGGAAGCTGGATTGCAAGTTCATTAGGGGGCGCAGAGCAAAAATTAACGATGACGGTGCAAGGCGATGCTTCAATCTCGGGCGACATCGTGCTAGACGGCTCTCAACTGGAAAAACTGGACAGCGTGGGCGTTTGGATCTTGCAGCGGCAATTAACTAAAATACGAGATAGCGGAAAAACAATACGCTTGCGTGGCTGGCCCGATCATTACCAAAAACTAATGGAAGTAATAGAAAAAGAAATCGCCACGCCTCTGCTCGTCGTACCCCATCTGTCGAGACTGGAGCAAATCGGCAGAACAGCAGAAACCGTCTTGACAGACGCTTTTTCACTCCTCAGTTTTATAGGTGAAAGTGCACTAGCTTTGCTGCGTATTTCGCCATCCCCAAAGCGCTGGCGCTGGCGCATGGTTTTTAGCAATGTACAGATAGCGGGCTTTAATGCACTGCCGATTATCGGATTAACTTCTTTTTTACTTGGCATTGTTGTCGCTTATCAGGGTGCGGACCAACTTAAACATTACGGCGCAAATATATTTGTTGTTGAGCTGGTCGGCTATTCAATGCTGCGCGAATTTTCTCCCTTGATCACTGCAATCATCATTGCCGGACGCTCAGGCTCAGCTTACGCAGCACAGATCGGTACTATGATGGTCACGGAAGAAATTGATGCCATGCGCACGATCGGCATTTCACCTATCGACTTATTGGTTCTGCCTAAGGTAATTGCCTTAATAATTGCATTACCTTTGTTGACTGTTTTTTCCGACATCACCGGAGTGTTGGGTGGCATGATCATGGCGCGCTCACAATTAGACATCAACTTTTATGAATTTATATTTCGCTTTGGCAATGAAGTGCATCTGCCGACGTTTCTCGTCGGTGTTGGAAAAGCGGTAGTCTTTGCTTTTGTCATCGCCATGATTGGCTGTTACCAAGGATTTCAGACAAAAGCAAACGCCGACAGCGTCGGTCGCCAGACCACCCGTAGCGTGGTGCAATCAATCTTTATCGTCATCGTTCTAGACGCCTTGTTCTCCGTTATCTTGAACATCCTAAATCTTTGACATGACATCCTTCCCCCTTAATCTATGATGAGCAATGAATCAAAAAATGTGGTTGAAATGCGTCAGGTATGTACGCGCTTTGGTGATCATGTCGTGCATGAGAATCTAGATCTTGATGTGCAACGCGGCGAGATTTTTGCGATCGTCGGCGGCAGCGGATCAGGCAAATCGACACTGTTGCGCGAGATGATCATGCTGCACCGCCCGGACTCAGGTTCTATCAAAATACTCAATACTGACATTTCTGCGCTCAGTGCTGAACAAGAAATCAACTTGCGCCAGCGTTGGGGCGTCATGTTTCAGCATGGTGGCTTATTTGGGACACTCAATGTCCGCGATAACATCGCTCTGCCGCTGCAAGAACACACTGATCTCGATGCGACTCTCATCAATGAGGTAGCCGCCTGGAAGTTGACACTCAGTGGACTGGCACCAGAAACAGGCTTGCAATTTCCCACCGAACTGAGCGGTGGTATGCTGAAACGTGCCTCGATGGCACGCGCATTAGCACTTGATCCTGAGCTGCTATTCCTGGATGAACCTACCGCAGGCCTGGATCCCAGTGGCGCTGCAGGCATCGACGCCTTGGTGCGCACACTGCATGACTTATATCAATCCACTATCGTGATCATTACACATGATCTGGATTTTCTATGGCAAGTTACCGATAGGGTCGCGGTCCTTGGCGAAGGGAAAGTAATCGGCGTTGGCTCAATGACTGAGCTATCAAGAATGGACCATCCTGTTATTCGCGAATACTTCGACGGCTCACGAGGCAGAGCTGCTCGCACACAGACCCAAACCCAACCCCCAAAACAAAAACCAGACAAGGAGCCAACGTGGACTCAAAAGTAAACTATGTAGCGGTCGGTGTATTTGTGCTTGCTTTAAGTACACTGCTTATCGCAGGCATATTGTGGTTGGCAGCGGGTTCTGGCAACAAAAAGGATTACCTGCTGTATTTATCCGTTGTCAATGAATCGGTAGCAGGACTCAACGTGGACGCACCCGTAAAATATATGGGTGTGGACGTCGGCAAAGTGAAAAATATCCACATCGACCCATTTAAGCCTCAGGAAGTACAGTTACTTTTCGCGATTGAAAACGGCACACCGATTAAGGAAGACACAGAAGCGGTATTAAAGACTCAAGGACTAACAGGAATTGCCTATGTAGAATTAAGCGGAAGCACGCCGAACTCAGGAGTTTTGCTCGCCACCGGAGGCAGTCCCTACCCAATCATTCGTACCAAACCATCGTTAAGCGCCAGATTGGAGAATGTCTTAACGACCGTATTGGCAAACCTTGATAAAACGGCAGCCAACGTCAATGCTATGTTTGATGACGACAATCGCAAGGAAGTAAAAAAAATACTCGCCAGTACGGCGATAGTGATGAGCACTATCGCTGCGCAAAGAACAGAAATAAATAGTTTCATTGCCAATGCGGCAAAAACAACAAATGCAACTTCCCAGGCAGCACCAAATATCGAGCCTACGCTAGCGCGCATCAGTAGCGCTGCCGATGCTGTGGAAAAAATGGCGAACGAGGCAAAACTTGCCAGCACCGGTGCAAAAAAAACGCTAGACGAAGTCAGTGGTGGTATGCGCCAATTCACTGGAGAAGCGTTGCCAGAGCTGGAACGCCTCATCGGCGAATTAAATGTTTTGTCTGCGTCACTTAAACGTCTAAGCGAACAAACCGAACGCAACCCCAGCAGTTTGCTGCGAGGTCGTCAACCATTACCATTAGGTCCAGGAGAAAAGGTAACGCCATGACTCACTCAATTAATCGGTTGAAAACGACCAGTTCTGGTCTTATTTTAATGATGAGCACGCTTCTTTGCAGCTGCTCCGTCCTGACACCCGCCAAGGTATCTCCGACTAACAGATATTCATTCGACAATGCGGTAACTGTGGCGAGAGTATCGCAAAAAATTGCAGCCGCGCTTGCCACAAAAACCAATGGGCCAACCATTGTCGTGAGTGTCCCTCATGCTGCCGCAGGCTTTGATAGTCAGCACATCGTCTACGTACGGCAAGCACATAAGCTGGAGTATTTTCAGCAAAGTGAATGGATAGAAGCACCATCCGTGATGCTAACGCCTCTGGTGTCAAGCGCGCTGGAACGTAGTGGTCGATTTAACTCAGTTGTGCAATCGCCCACCAGCGTCATAGGTCAACTGCGTTTAGATTTGGACATCGTACGACTACAGCAAGAATTCTTTAGTGTACCAAGCAAAGTCCACTTCACCTTACGCGCACACCTCCTTGATACATCAACACGCCAGGTGATTGCCTGGCGTGAATTTGATATTTTAGTTGTGTCATCTAGCGAAGATCCTTACGGCGGCGTCATCGCCGCCAATAACGCAATACGAAGAGTAATGGATGAACTCGCTGAGTTTTGCATTCAAGCGGTTGACGAACAAATGACAGGCGATAAAAAACCTCTAATCAAATAATTCTGAGTCAAAAAAATGAATCAGAATGACACACAGCAGATAAGACGGAGTCAGCTCAATTTTGCTAACAATGCTTTCGCTGCCAACTCAGACGATGCAGGATTTTGTCCGGTTATCAATAAGCCGTCTGTAACAACATACGGCTGCCAATCGTCACCTTTAGAATAAATACCTCCGTTTTGCTTAAGCATATCTTCCACCAGAAAAGGCACTATCTGTGCTAGCCCTACCGCTTGCTCCTCGGAATTGGTGAATCCCGTTACCTTCTTACCTAGCACCACCGATTTCCCATCCTGAGTTTTAGGATGGCGCAGCACTGCCGGTGCATGGCATACCGCAGCGACTGGCTTGCCGGCGTTTAACATTGTTTCAATCAGCGCGATGGCAGAGGAATCCTCCGCCAGATCCCATAACGGACCATGACCACCCGGAAAGAACACTGCATCAAAATCAGCAGCATGCATTGTGTTTAGCATCCGTGTACTTGCCAATTCATTTTGCGAAGTATTATCCAACTTAAAGCGGCGGACAGCATCGGTCTGTGCCTTTGGATCATCACTCTTGGGGTCAAGCGGTGGCTGACCTCCGAGTGGTGTCGCTAATGTGATGATTGCCCCAGCGTCTTTAAAAACATAATAAGGTGCAGCAAATTCTTCAAGCCAAAAACCCGTTTTGTCTCCAGTGTTTCCGAGTTTATCGTGAGAGGTCAGGACCATTAATATTTTCATGTTTATTCCTTGTGCGGGTGAATACGAATAAGCAGCTTGCCGAAGTTTTTCCCTTCCAGCAAACCAATAAAAGCCTCGGGCGCGTGCTCAAGACCATCAACAACATCTTCTCGAAACTTGACCTTGCCGTCTTTAATCCAGGCGCTCATCTGCGTAAAAAATTCTGCGTATCTGTCGCCATAATCGTCGAAGATAATAAATCCCTGCATTTTAATGCGTTTAGTTAGCAAGGTTTGCGTTAACTGACCTAAACGATCAGGCCCCGTTGGCAATGCTGTTTTATTGTATTGTGCGATTAGCCCACACACCGGAATACGCGACGCCGTATTCATCAAAGGCAAGACAGCATCAAACACGGCACCACCGACACTTTCAAAATAGACGTCGATTCCATTCGGACAGGCCAATGTTAATTGTTTTGCAAAATCGTCGCTGTGGTGATCAATACAAAGGTCAAAGCCGAACTCTTCAACAACAGTGCGACACTTATCAGGCCCGCCAGCAATGCCAACGACACGGCAATCTTTGAGCTTGGCAATTTGTCCAACTGCCGAACCAACGCCGCCACTAGCGGCCGCAACGACCACGGTATCTCCGGCTTTTGGTTGCCCTATATCGAGCAGCCCCATATACGCCGTAAATCCCGGCATACCAAGAACGCCAAGCACAAGAGACGGGTGCTCCAGATGAGCATCAAGTTTAATCACCCCAATTCCATCCGAGATTGCATAGTCCTGCCACCCGCTATAAGCGAGAACCAGGTCACCGACCTTAAAATCAACAAGTTGCGATTTCTCGACTCGCGAAACAGTACTACCAACCATAACATCACCAATCGCCACTGAGGCGGCATAAGATGCAGCATCACTCATGCGCCCGCGCATGTAAGGATCAAGCGAAAGATAAAGCGAACGCAACAGTACTTGTCCAGAGGTCGGCACTGGTACCGTCGCCTCGTCAAGATAAAAATTATCCACAGTCGGGGCACCAACAGGGCGCGATTTGAGGATAACTCTGCGATTGAGAGGGATATTTTTTTCCATGATTTTTTTTATGTAAATAATCTGTTATCGTAATTTTTTACCTATTTCTCTTCACCTTATTTTAGGTGTCGTCTTATTTAAAAAACTGTACGCTAAAGCACATAGCGTCGTTATTTTTAGTGATAACAGTAATGAAATTGTCGTAATGGACGGCTTGTGTGCGAAAACGTACATTAAAAGCACTGCTGATCTGATCTAATGCACGCTTGTATCCTGCACGACGTGAATACGCAGGAACTTCTTCAATTCACCTCTAATTCTTTCCTACAATGAGCACTCAACGTCGCACGAAATTAATGTTAACCGTGGCGACCGTCTTTGTTAGCCTGCCGATCATCGTCGTCACTTTCTTACTCAATATGGACTGGAATCGAGTCAAGCCGGCTATCAATGTTCGCGTGAGTGAAGCGCTTGGTCGTCCATTCTCTATTAATGGCAACCTAAGTCTGGTTTGGCAAAAACAGTCTGCCGACCTGCATCAGAAAAAAGCAGAATGGCGTGACATGATCCCCTGGCCCCATCTGGTTGCACAAGACATTCACATCGGTAATCCTTCAAATTTGAATTCAATAATGAGTCCAGCACTACAAGCTAAAACGCTACCGCCACCCTACGACATGGCGAGCATTAAACAAATAAGATTTGCGCTGAATCCTCTGGCGTTATTGAGGAAAAAAATTATTATTCCCATTTTGTTTTTAGATTCCCCCGTCATCGACTTAATGCGCACTGCGGATGGTCAAAACAACTGGACATTCCTCAAGCCCGCCCGACCCTCTACATGGCAACTGGAGTTGCAACATGTGGTGCTGACCAAAGGTCGCATTCACTTGGATGACGCTATCAAGCGTGCAGATATAAACGCAGATATCGACACGATCGATAACGACGCCGAGTATGGCGTGCAATGGCAAATACGCGGCAAGTTAAATAATGAAGCCATCAGCGGCAACGGTCGCGCGGGTGCTGTAATAGCCCTGCAGCACCAAATCGCGCCCTTCCCCATCATTGGCTATTTGCGACAAGGCGAAACCGTCATCTCTGTTGTTGGATCATTGACCCGGCCTACCGATCTCGCTGCGCTTGACATGCGGCTGGCAGTATCGGGTTTAAGCATGGGAAGACTCTACGCGGTAACAGGCATCATTTTGCCTGAAACGCCGCCATTCGCCACTGAAGGTCATTTACTGGGCACTCTCGGCCCTAACGGCAACTGGTCTTACAACAAATTCAGAGGCAAAGTTGGTTCCAGCGATATCAATGGCGACCTGAATTTTCAGTTAAAAAAACCACGGCCGCTGCTATCAGGAACTATCGTATCGGAGTCTTTGCAATTTTCTGATCTGGCACCTATCGTCGGCATTGATTCGACATCGAGCAAGCTCAGGCGCGGAGCACCTATGACTCAGCCATCAGAGAAAATTTTGCCGATCGAAAATTTCAAAACAGAGCGTTGGACAAGTATTGACGCTGATATTAAATTTAGCGCCAATAATATTATCCGCAAGGAAGCGTTGCCAATCAACAAGCTAACAACTAATCTTAGCCTCCAAGACGGCGTGTTGACTTTACACCCGCTCAATTTTGAATTGGCTGGCGGAAGCCTGAGTTCGGATATCACACTTGATGGTAGCGGAAGAACCGGCAAGAATGCGATCCAGGCAGACATGAAAATTAAGGCACGTCATTTAAAACTAAAACAGATATTTCCTACTGTGCAAGAACTTGATGCAAGTTTGGGCGAGATCAACGGTGACGCCGCGTTATCGGCGGTAGGTAACTCGGTTGCCAGTTTATTGGGTGCCTCCAATGGCGAGGTAAAAGCACTCATTCATCAGGGAACGGTCAGCAAACTTCTGCTCGAAGAGATCGGTCTCAATATTGGTAGCATCGTATTCACTAAACTCACTGGCGACAAACAAGTCAAGCTTAATTGTCTGGCCGCCGATTTTGATGTGCGTGAAGGTGTCATGCAGGCGAATAGTTTTATCGTTGATACAGATGAAGCCATTCTTAATATCAAAGGCAATATCAATTTAAGGATGGAACAACTCGATTTAAGCATTAAGCCAAAAAGCAAGGGAGTGCGTGTCATTTCACTCAGAGCGCCCCTATACGTGCATGGTAGTTTTCAACATCCCAGTGTTAACGTGGACAAAGGCGTGATGGCAATGCGTGCTGGAGGCGCAATAGCGTTGGCCGCACTCAACCCTTTCGCTGCACTCATTCCCTTAACCAGCGCTGGCCCTAAAGAAGATAGCGAGTGCACCACGCTATTGGCGGCAGTTAACGTCAAACCTGTCGCGCCATCACCCGGGAAAATTCAACAATCCGCTAAACCGATCACGCTGATCAAATAGCCATAAATTGCTTTCCCGCATATCAAACAAACCGGCAATGAGACAAACAATGTAGTGCATGCTTCCAAGTTGTTTCGTCAGAATTAAGTTCGGAACATATTAATTAAGATCGGAACATTTTGAAGGGAATGTAAATATAAAGTTTGGAACACTGATTCCAGTGAATAGAGGCTGTTGGGCTTTTTTGTTTCCGGTAAAAAAATCTATCAGTCACAATAAAATCTGTCGGACTTTGCACAAATCAATTATTCCTGCGTAATGTAGTCGTAAACTGTTTATTAAAGTCGGTAACGATGCAGATAAACGTGCCAGCGATAATGGGCGAATTTCAACTAATAATGACAAAAGCGGTTAGCGGCCAAGAACGATACAAATAAATCAAAAGTTGCGAGTTTCAATTTGTTGCTTTTTAGTAACTTAGCCCAAACGAGCATTATCCAATTTGACTAGCAATTAAAGGGAATTCGATATCGTTTTGTGCTGACCTAGAACAGAAGTGCTTTTGCAATAAATAGCTACATCGTGAAAATTTACGGAAGCTTTGCAGTCAATGATGAACACACCGTTAACTGCAAACTTCCGCCTATGAAACCAATTATTCAGACCGCACTTTTTTTTGGTGCGATCAACGCATAACAAATTCGATTAGTAATCTAATATATTTTGACTCAAGTGTCGACATGTATCTAACAAGTCTACTTTGAACATATTCTTTGATAATTGCAACTATTGATTGATCTCCAGAAAAAAACCCAAAATGAATCATATTTCCATAAATATTAAGAGCACTCAAATAATATACGACTGCAACAAAACAATTATTAACACATAACACTTCAACATTTCCAGCCTCATTTGACTCAATTACACATTGAAATAAAGTTTTAGTTTTGCAATGATCGTCTAAAATCGGCACGTCGCGAGCAGTCAGAATAGGGATTATCTTTGCTTCTTCGCCTTCGCCTTCGGCTCCGGCGCAGCTTCTTCCGGTTGGGTGACTATGTCCGGTGCCCCTGTCGTCAGCTTGGAGTACTCGGTGCGCCGCGGGTCGATGAGCACAATGCCCTTGTCCGTGATGACGTACTCGCGAATATCTTTGCTGTGATTGCTGCCGCGCATTTTTATGATGACCATTACCTTTCGTAATTGGCCATTAATCTCCACATAACGCATCCGGATAATGTCATCGGTAAGAAATGAAATCATGTACTGACTAAAT
>JACMRF010000015.1 GCA_014376575.1 Undibacterium sp. | reverse complement strand
TGTGCTTTGTGTTCTGTCCTGACCTTGTACAAATCGCTTCATCGCTAAATATCCAATGTAATCAGATAGTTAAATTATACAACATCTTGATTGATATGTTTATTTCAGATGTAATTTATTAGCGTTTTGACACAGCCTCGACCCAATCCAGCCTGTCGTGCTAAGCAATAGCAGCCTCTCACATTCAAGTTTTCACTGGCTTTGTAAGCACGGACTCAAACAAATTTATATAGTGCTGAATGCCCTGCTCAATTGAATAGTGATAAGTAATCTATCCAGTTGCGATGAGATACCTCGCCCCAGCCACTCGTATGAAAGCGATTGAAATAGCGAATACTTTGTTATCTGAAGGAATGGATGAAGGCAAATCTATCCGAATTGCAATCGCTAAAAGTAAAGAGTGGGGCAATTCACCACACTGAGTAAGTAATAAATTATGTCAAATGAAATTTCATAGCATTCTGTGCGTTAACGCACAGATTACTTAATTCGACTGCTGTATCGTGAATACGATACATTGTATTAATCCCTAGATAAATCGATTGGAGATTCTCATGAGTGAAAATACTAAAAAAGAGCAAGCAAAACCTTGGCTAATTAATCCTTCCAATAAAGAAGTCGCAAAAAAACAAAAAGAGCAAGCAGAAACATCAGAGGTGATTGGCAGACATAAAAATGATGGGCAGAAAGACCATAAAGGCGCTCATTAGAGAATCAAATTCAAAACTATAATTTTTAGCATTCTGGGACTATTAATTAGAGGCATTTTGTTGACTCGCTTAATATTCTACGGGCGGAATATTACCTAATGTTATATTTCCGCTTGATAGGCGAATATACTGTAACAACTTTGCTTAATGCTAGCATTCAGGCGACTTTAGCAAATGATGGAAATTGCAGTGCGACAGCAGACAGACGATCCCGGGCGTTATCCGTAATCTTTTGCCATCCATGTCGGCAGGTTGCTGGAATGTCTTCATGAGTCGAAATCAAAAGGAACAGCGCACGCATGATCCACATCCAAATTGACTCCGCCGCCCCGTTGTTCATTGTTCTCAATGTCGGTTCCGGAAGCAATGACTCTGTCGCCGCGCGCGAGATTATCGAAGATGTATTGACGCAGGCGAGTCGTGAGTATTTGATGCGGGTGGTCGACGTCCCGGGAAAGCTTCACGAGATAGCCCGCCAGACGGTCGAACAGGCGCGTTCGAGGGGTGGGGTGGTAGTGGTGGCGGGCGGCGACGGCACCATTAACGCGGTGGCGCAGGCAACCTTGGGCAGTGGATGTCCTATCGGCGTGCTGCCGCTAGGGACGTTCAACTATTTCAGCCGTGTCCACGGCATCCCGTCCGACACGGCCGACGCTGCGCGGTTATTGTTGACGGCCCGTGCTCATCCGGTGCAGGTCGGTTTGATCAACGACCGGGTATTTCTGGTCAATGCGAGCCTGGGCCTATATCCCCAGTTGCTCGAAGACCGTGAAGCGTACAAGCGTCAGTTTGGCCGCAACAGATTGGTGGCGTTTTGGTCTGGGGTTGTCACGCTGCTACGTGAGCACCGGCAGTTGCGCCTATTCATCGAGCATCGCGGCGAGACCCGTGACCTGCGCACGCCGACATTGTTCGTAGGCAACAACCGGCTGCAGATGGAGCAGCTCGGAATCTCGGAGGCACCGTTGCTGGAACAAGGGCTTCTCGTGGCTATCACGCTGCGACCGGTGGCAACACTCACGATGCTGGGACTGCTCGCACGTGGCGCATTCAGTCATCTGGGTGATGCAGACAGTATCAGCAGCTTCGCGTTCAAGCACATCACAGTCACCCAGGCGATGCGCTACGGCACGCGTGACTTGAAGGTGGCGACCGATGGCGAGATCATCTGGTTGCAGGCGCCAATCAAATTTCGCGTCGCTTCAGAGCCTCTGTATCTGCTGAAACCAGAGCCCGATGCGTCCGCCGGTGACCCGGCATGACGTTGTTGCTGCAGATTTCCGATCCGCACTTCGGCACCGAGCGCCCCCCGGTCGTCGATACGCTGGTGCGCCTCGTACATGAACAGGCGCCCAACCTCGTCGTGTTGTCGGGCGATATCACGCAACGCGCCCGCCGTAGGCAGTTTCATGCCGCGCGCGTATTTTTGGAGCGGCTAGGGGTCGCCGCAACGCTCGTGATTCCTGGCAACCACGACATCCCGCTCTTCGACCTTATGACCCGTCTGCTCAATCCGTATGCGAATTATCGCCGGGCGTTCGGCGCCGACCTCGAACCGATATTCGAATCGGACTGGCTGCTCGTCATTACCGTGAACACGACGCGATATTATCGCCATACCGATGGCGAAGTATCGGCAGAGCAGATCGAACGCGTTGCGAGACGGCTCGAACGGGCGACCAGGAACCAGTTGCGTGTCGTCGTCACCCACCAACCCGTTGCCGTGACGCGCCCGCAGGACGAGATTAACCTGCTGCACGGCGGTGATCGTGCCATTCGCAGCTGGGCGCTCGCCGGAGCCGACTTGATTTTGGGCGGCCACATTCATCTTCCCTTTATCCTTCCGCTGCACGAGCGTTTCGCCGATCTGCCGCGCAAAGTCTGGGCGGTTCAGGCAGGAACGGCCGTGTCTCGGCGAATCCGACACGAAGCCGGGAATTCGATCAACCTTATTCGCTATGACGGGCCGCAATCGACGCGACGCGACGCGGTGGTCGAGCGCTGGGATTATCTGGATTCGAAGCAATGCTTTCGGCCCGTCGATATCAAAGAACTGCATTGTGAGGCAACCAGCGATGTGGTCTGACGAAGCGGGTTTGACGGCGGCAGCCCAAGCATTGGGCATGCAGGCGTTGCTGGTGTTCTTCGCGGCGCTTCCTCTCTTTCTGATTTTTGCGGCTTGCGCCTGGTGGATGGTACGGCATTATGCGGTGCCGCAGGGGAGAAGTCGCTCGTCGCTACAGGTTCAACTCGCCATTACTGTCGGCATTTGCCTGTTGATTGTCATCGCCGCTGTGACGATGTTCGCTTCAATTGCCAGCGAGATTGGTCCTAGTGAAGAACTCTCGCGTCTTGATCAGGTTTTCTCCGATGCCATTGGGCAGACGATTTCAACCCATACCCAAGCGGTGTTCGCGGCGATAACCCACCTCGGCGATCGGTTGACGCTGACCGCTTTGGGCATTGCGGTTGCCATCGCGCTGGTGGTGCGGGGCGAGCGCTGGTTGGCGCGGGGCTGGTTGGTTGCGATTGGTGGCAACTCCGTGGTTAACCCGATCCTGAAGAGCGTGTTTGAGCGCGCCCGCCCGCTGCACGATCACGGGCTGGCTCTCGTGACTGGTTGGAGTTTTCCGAGTGGCCATGCCTCTGGCTCAGTCATCGTGTACGGCATGCTGGCCTACGTTGTGATCCGCACTCTGCCCGCGGTTTGGCATTTGCCGGCCGTGCTGCTTGCTAGCGCCATGGCGTTCACCATTGGTTGCAGCCGCGTGTTCATTCAAGTACATTTCGCCAGCGATGTCGTGGCCGGGTTCGCTTCGGGCACCGCATGGCTAGCGCTGTGTATCGGTGGCATCGAGCTGATCCGCTACCGTCATCGTACTCACCTGTGAAGAAGTTCGCTTCATGTGAACGGCATAGCCTTCAAAGCGCAGAATCATCATATTCGTATACGTATTTTGGAAAAAAAGCGCACCAAAAACTCTGATAAGGAATGTCTGAAAATCACGCCTAAAACAATGAATGCAATTCAACACCAGACGAATTTATTGTTAATCAGTGGGATCTTGATAGTGTCGCGGTAATGACAGCGTTTAAAGGTACATTCACTTAATAAGCAAACACCCATATATTACTTGGCGAACATTCAGAAACTATTGTTAGCGCTATAATAAAATAGTCTAATTAATATTGGCTCTAGAGAGCTTAAATGGAAAATCACCTTGACCCTCATCAGAACCATTTACTCGATGCGTTATTAACAACAGAATATGACCGATTATTCCCAAATTTAAAATTGGTTAAAATGCATTTAGGTCAAGTACTATATGAATTTGGCCAAAATTTAGATTACCTATATTTCCCTATCACTTGCATCATCTCAAAATTATATGTCATGGAAAATGGTGAATCGGCTGAAATAGCCATACTAGGCAACGAAGGCATATTAGGCATTTCGCTTTTTATGGGGGGGGGGGTGAAACAACAACAAGCCGCGCCATTGTGCAATGTGCAGGTGTTGCTTATCGTTTAAAAGGCGGCTATTTAAAAAAAGAGTTTGACCGTGCAAAGACTGTGCAGAGATTATAATTGCTTTACACTCAAAGACTCATTACCCAAATGACTCAAACAGCAGCCTGCAATAGGCACCATACCTCAGAACAGCAATTATGTCACTGGCTCCTTTTAAGCTTTGACCGACTAGCTTCTGATAAAATGAGCATGACCAAACAGTTAATTGCCAATATGCTAGGTGTGCGCCTTGAAGGTGTTACTGAGGCTGCAGGTAAATTAGAGAACACAGGGATAATTTAATATAGTCTTGGCCATATAACGGTGATTGATAAAGCTAAGTTAGAAAGCAGAAGCTGCGAATGTTATGAAGTAGTCAAAAAAGAATATGATCGATTATTACCACCTCTGCATACCACCACTCAATAATTCGTTGTATAGTTTTTTTTACTAATGGTCTTGATTTTCTTATATTTCATCAAGTGACTATACATGGCAATGTTTGGATATACATTGGAGAATTACAACGTGCTACTTTCGAATTTAGCGACGATTGCAATACATGAAAACTCATTGGGATTGGGGAAAAAATAAGGACGAGAATTGGCCAGCTTTGTGTGATTAGACGGCTACCAAATCCAAATAGAAAGCACCTTTTTACGAAGTTAAAAATGAAGAGATAATAGTCACAAATTTTGTCTGCAGAATGGTTTTTTAATGTGTCTATTAAACAATTACTTTAGACAAAACAATCAATTAATTAATTATTAGCTTAAATTAAAAACTTCAAGTGGTATGTTAGTTATCGTACAGATGATTTTACATAGGTAATAGAGTTATTTTCTATTAGGTAAGATTCATTTAGGGGCCGCATTTTTTGAGATATTAATTGAAAGCTTTATTATTTTAGCTTCAAATAATTTATTTCATTTGCCAGCGAAACCAAGTAAATGAGACATTCCCATCAAAAGCAAAATACATTGACCAATCAGTATTAGAAAGTTGTCACCAACATGGCAGCAACAGCTAATGCCATCATCAATGTCGCCAACCATCCTAAAACTTTAAGCTTTTTGGTAATGGTAAATTGTCCCATAATTTCAGAACGAACAGCCATTAACATCATTAAAGTCATGATAGGAACAGAAATTACACCATTTAGTACAGCGCTCCAGTAAAGCGCTTTGATAGGATCTATTGGAGTGAAGCAGAGCGCGACACCAATCAATGTAGAAATAGCGATAAGGCTATAAAATCTTTTTGCATTCAGAGGCTCTAATTCTAAACTGCCCTTCCATTTAAAGGCTCCTGCCATCGCATAAGCTGCAGAACCCGCCAATACAGGAATCGCCAGTAAGCCTGTACCAATGATGCCAGCACTGAAAAGCCAAAATGCAAATTCGCCAGCAATAGGACGCAAAGCTTCTGCTGCTTGCGCTGACGATTGAATGTCTGTAACGCCGTGTGCGTGAAGGGTCACAGCCGTCGTTAATATAATGAAGAACGCGACCAAGTTAGAAAATCCCATGCCGATATAGGTATCGACTTTAATGCGCCTAAAATTAGCCCTAGCCTGGTCAGGCGCATCTATAAGTGGTTTTGCTTGAGGATTAATTCGCTGTTCTTCGACCTCTTGTGAGGCTTGCCAGAAAAACAAGTAAGGACTAATTGTTGTACCGAATACGGCAACAACAGTGGTTATATAATCTGGTTTCCATGACAAATGCGGCAATAGTGTTCCCTTAAGTACTAGCTTCCATGGCGTATGTACCACAAATACAGTGGCTACATAGGCAAGCAGAGCCAACGTGAGCCATTTCAGTACACGGACGTAACGTGTATAAGGAATAAATATTTGCAGTACTAACGACACAACACCAAAACCTATTACGTAAAGTTGTGCATTCCCACCAATCAACAATTTCAGTGCATCGCCCATGGCGGCAATATCGGCAGCAATATTGATGGTATTGGCGATTAATAATAATCCAACGATGAAGTATAATAGCCAAGTTGGATAATGTTTGCGAATATTAGTAGCCAGCCCATGACCGCTAACCCGACCGATTCTAGCACTCACAACCTGAATGCCAACCATCAATGGATAAGTGAATAATACCGTCCACAACATATTGAAACCAAACTGTGCGCCAGCTTGTGAATAGGTGGCAATGCCACTAGGATCATCGTCAGCGGCTCCAGTGATAAGGCCAGGCCCGAGCTTTTTAAGTAATGATTCCGATTTGGTTTCGCTGACAGTCATATTTCTCACTCGGAAGGTAATGATTAATTCAGGACTAATAAGTTTCTATCTTATTGAGTGTTAGTTACAATCAGCGACTTTCAAAAAAATCTTTCAAAGTAAAATCCACACTTTTCATCCATTAACTAATTCTTTAAAAAAATGTGCTATTACCATACCGAGCTAGACTTACTTCCCTGAACTATCCGAGGGAAGCCATTCCTTCCCCCAGATGCTTCATTATTGACCGAAGTGCAACTTCGCATCACTAATACATTTATCTTTAACATTGCCAGCAAGTGCATCGCATTTTTCTTTAGCTACTGCGTAGTCTGCATCACGTTTTTCAATCGTGGCATCCTTACGCGCATCAGCCTTTGTTTCTGCTGCTTTAGCATTCGCATCGCCTGACTTACCGTTCGCTACAGCCTGGGCATCGCCCGATGTTTCTTTTGCCTCAGCGTTGGCATTTTTGGACTTCATCTGAGTCTTGGCATCGGCGATTTGATGTACTTTGGCGGCTTTAGCCTCTTTCACACAGACATCTTTGTCATTTCCAGATTTGTCATCACATTTCTCTGATGCTATCGAATAATCAGCATCAGCTTTAGCAACGCGTGCGTCATATCTATTCTTGATGGATGGTTTGTAATTGACCTCAAGATCTGCCTTGGCGATACTCTGTTTAGCTTTTGCTTCCGCCACACAAATATCCTTAGCATTACTTGTAGATGAATCGCACCCTGCTTTATCTACCTTATATACAGACTCGATGCTTTTCACATGAGACTTGTATTGAGTTTTAGACATACTTTCGGCCATTGCGTTAGCACTAAATGCCAAGCCAATAGCCAATATAATGACGCTAATTTTGAAGTTTTTCATACTATTTCCTTTTTCATTAAGTTTAGTTCGCTATTTGAATTTAATAAGTATTATGTATCGACTTTTTATGCCAATCGGCAAGCTCTTGCCCGCCTGTTTCATACTTAGCCCAAATGCTTCCTGAGTCTTGCCATCAATGCAATCTAGCTTGCCGGCAATTATGTCAAACTGATCATCAGTGAAATCGCCCAATTGCTGCTTGAAATTACCCTTGAATTGCTTCCAATTACCTTCAATTTGATCCCAGTTTATTTGTATTCCTTCCATTCAATGATTACATGACGATTAACTTTTTCACAGAGGCACTAACTCCCAAATTCACCCTCGGGATGATGTCGCAAGGATATATAAAACTTATTTTTAAT
>JACMRF010000132.1 GCA_014376575.1 Undibacterium sp. | reverse complement strand
CTGCCGTCCTTGCGTACAAAGCTCTTGTGGCCCGCCCAGGCCTGGATGAGCGTGCCGTCCACGCTGAAGTGTTCGCCCGAGAGCCAGTCTTGTTTGTCGGCGACTTCGAGCACATGGTTGAACAGTTCAATGACCGCGTCATGCGCTATCAGGCGTTCGCGGTTCTTGGTGAACACAGTGGGCACCCATACGGCATCATCCATGGCAAGACCTATGAACCAGCGAAACAGCAAGTTGTACTGGGTTTGCTTCATGAGCTGGCGTTCAGAGCGCACGCTGTAGAACACTTGCAACAGCATGGCACGCAGCAGCTTTTCGGGGGCGATGCTGGGTCGGCCGCCTTTAACGTCAGCCTCGTACATTCCGGCAAACAGGACATCCATCTTCACCAACGCCTCGTTGACCATCTGACGTATGGGCCGCAAAGGATGATCGGCTGGAACGAAGTCTTCCCTGTGGCGCATCGTAAACAGGCTTTCGGTGAAGGTGTCGGCTCCGCGCATCGTGATTACTTGGCTTATGTTTGGTGAAAAAAAGGGCTGCCTCAGATAAACGCTTGAGGCCGCATCTCGGCGGACTCCGTTCCGAGGTATTTCAGCAGCCTGTTAGGTCTCAATCTCCGTTTCAAAAAACCTTAAGCATTTGTTCCAGCTGCAGATAGACCGTGTGCTACCTTGGGTTGGGCGGCTTAACTCATTACGTCGTACTGGCCGGGAGGCCGTACCGACAGGCCACCGATCTCCTTGTTGACCATACTGCGTTTCCGACTTGTTGTAGCAATGGTTCAAGCTGACTGATCTTGGCATGCAAAAGCCTTTCTTTGACACACCGATCCACCGAGAGTTTGCCCAGCTTGAAGAGTTTGGCCGCCTGCCAGATGAATCACCTATTCTGCGATTTCGCTCTCGGCTGGAGAACTACAAAATGGCAGAGCAAATCGTGGCAACCGTTAACGAACTTTTGACCGATCGCGGCCTGTTGCTCAAAGTAGGCACCGAAGTAGATGCCATTCTGATCGTGACCCTTATCGCAGCGCGGAATTCGACCAAAAACATATGCAGCTCACAGGCCTCCGAGATGCACTCTACCAAAAAATCAAGGCGGCTGAGCTTTCGGCTGAAGACTCACATTGGAATGGATGCCGTGTCCGGCTTGGTGAATATCGTGGCCTGCACCTGCGATCATTTCAGTGATATTGTCGCCGCCAACGCTTTGCCGATCGGTAAGGAAGGTGTCGCTTTTCGTGTTGCGTGCTACCAAGGCGTTGAAAAACGTCCCGATGCAAAAGCAGATGTTCCAGGTTACGTCGCGATTCGACTTGGCGAGCGTAAAGCGCTCAGTAGAGAAAACAAAGCTGACGCCATGATCGATAACGCCGAAAAGCTCAAAGCGGGAATCAGGACAAAAGTTGAGGATCCGCCTCGGGCTGTACAGCGTCAGTTTGGATTTGTAAAGGCTTGTCATCGTCGACTCAAGAGGAATGCTGTTTAGCTATTCACGCTGTTTGAGCCGTCGAACTCGTGGATGGTACGTGGTAAATTAATAGCTGTCGAGCTATGAGCGCGACCGAAAAAAAATTTGGCTCTGGCAAAGGGGAAAACGTTAAAAATTGACGGTAAAAATGAGCGGATTTGAGAGGTTTTGAGTGATATCCCATAACTTTAACTTTAAAAACTTACCGCGCCAATTGCCAGCAATTATTCAGACCGTCCCGCAAAAATACGAATTCTATAAGAACTTTTAATGAAAATTTCAATAGTTACTATTTCATTTAATCAGGCAAAATATCTGCGTGAATGCATTGACTCTGTTATGTTGCAAGATTATAAGAATTTTGAATATTTTATTGTCGATCCAGGCAGTACTGATGGTAGTCGGGCTGTCATTGAATCTTATGGTGACCGAATCATTAAAATTTTCCAAAAAGACAAGGGACCGGCAGATGGATTAAACATTGGCTTTGGTAGGGCGACAGGTGATATTTTTTGCTATTTAAATAGTGATGATGTACTTCTCCCCCACGCATTTACAACTGTAGCTAAAGTTTTCTCGGAAAAATATTTTACTGATATTGTATGCGGGCATGGGCACATAATTGATGAAAATTCAAATTACAAGAGACGCGTATTTTCTGATTCATTTTCTATCAAGGCGGCTGCGTATGGCGCATCTCTGGTAGTCCAGCCATCAACCTTTTTCAGGCGTGAAACGTATAAGTTAACGTCTGGTTTCAATTCAGATAACCTGTCAAATTGGGATGGAGAGCTTTTGATTGATATGGCTCTAGCAGGTGCTCGTATAGAAATGCTTAATAAATTTTTAAGCTGTTATCGCGTTCATGGGCAATCTATCACGGGAACAGGTCGTCTTTCTGACTTGCATATGGAGTACACCCACAGAATGTTTGAGAGAATAATGCATAGACCATATAAAAAGAATGACGATTTTTTGAGACTATATTATAGAATTAAGAAGCATTTAAAAAATCCAGTGGCGACTTTTGAGCGTCTTAAGTACGGTCCGATTTTTGGTACTCAAAAATAATGAAATTAACCTTAGCGTTTTTTCTAGTTCTTATGCCCGCAAAAATCAAACGTTTTATCTATATAAAATTGTTTGGTTTCGAAATACACGAAACCGCTAGGATTGGGATGTCACTTGTGATGCCTGGTCACCTGTCAATGGGAAAAGATTCTAAGATCGGACACCTGAATGTGATCAAAGGTGTTGCCAAAGTTTCGATTGCCGAGTCAGCGTCTATTGGAAGTTTGAATTGGATATCCGGCTTTCCCAAAAACACGGACTCATTACATTTTGTTGATCAGATAGATAGGGTGCCTGCATTAATGCTTGCAGACCATGCGGCAATTACTAATCGCCATTTAATTGACTGTACTGACTCTATTTTAATTGGTAAATTTGCGACAGTGGCTGGCTTTAGAAGTCAATTGCTTACTCACAGCATCTCTATCGCTACATCTCGCCAAGTTAGTCGAGGAATTGAAATCGGCGATTACACTTTTGTTGGTACTGGATCCATTCTTTTACCAGGGTCAAGTTTGCCATCCTTCTCTGTTTTGGGAGCTGGATCGATTCTCAACAAAAAATATTTAGATCAATATTGCCTGTACGCAGGTAATCCAGCGCGTTTCATAAAAACGCTAGATCCAGCTTCTGCATACTTCAATCGTGAAAAAGGATTTGTTATTTGACGCACAATCTGTGGTCGTGCAAATTTACACTTACGGGTAGTTTTTTGGGGTAGTTCTAATACTTTTTATTTGATTTAATAGTGAAAACTCTAAACCATTTAAAAAAACCTCCAAAATTACTAAACTCAGGCTAATTTAATGTATTTTCTATTCTAATTTGAAACACATATTCTTAGTTGTTCCTGCCCAACGAATTTATTTAGCTTACGCTTTTTGCATGAAATTTTAAAATAGCAAAGTGCAAATGTCGAGTTAACTGTAAAATATGCTTTGGTGGATATGGGTCATTTGAATTGTTCGACCTACGCCAGTATTGATAGTGTGGATTTTTCTTCGAAGTAGTTAAATTATTTACTTTGTTAAAGTCGCTTATCTTTTAGTAATAATATGATCCAATCTAAATTTGCAATAATCTATACTGTTAAAAATGAGTCAAGGCTATTACCGCATGCCATCAAGTATCACTTGGCAGCAGGGTGTTCTCAAATCTATGTATATCTCGATGGAACTACCGATAATACAGTGGAGTTAATTAAAGATTTGGATCGGGTAGAGGTGATTGCAAGCACTAAGCCCTGCGTGGAAGATAATTTGCCGAAATGGATTGCGGATATTTTGCCTTTTTGGGAATCGGATATGGATGTCCGCAAACGCATTAATACATACTTTGCCTGCAATAAAGCCTTGAACCAAGGTGTTGATTGGATTACATGTATTGATCCAGACGAGCTGCTTTTTATGGGTTTTAGCGATCACGTAAACGCCAATTTAATACCTAATTTTTTACAACAATTACCTTCTAAAGTTGATCAAGTACTGATGCGGAATTTGGAAGTCATACCTACCTGCGCTGAATCAGATAATCCTTTCCTAACTTGTACAATATTTCTTAATAGATTTCCTAAAACAGAGTTTGTTTTTCGCTACGCAAGCGCTTTTCTTAGGAGAGTATTAAAAAATAGTAGACGGTTAGCATGGTTTGATTATTGGTTTTATCGATTACGATTTTTAAATTCTCTGCCAAGATTAATGGTAAACCCAATAAACGGTGAAAGTATTCCCGCTAGTTATTACTTGGGCTATTGGAATCATAAGGCATTCATTAGAACAAAAAACCACCAAGAGTTCAATTTTGTAATTCATAAATGGATTAAGTATAAAAGAAATCCTCAAAATATTTATCGTGGTCATGTTTTGCATTATGATTTATTTGACTATAAATATATGGCCTTGAAGTTCAAGCAGAGAACTATGGCACCGCACATGCTGAACCACTTTTACTGTAGAGAGATGTTTTCTGCGATTGCTCGCACTATTGGTGATGTTGAGTTGAAAAAGTTCTTTGAGGAATACATTGCAATTACTGATGTTAATAAAATTGCTGAACTAGAGGAGAAAAAGATTGCAACAAGAATTAATATTGCGTCGAATTTCTTTTCTGCCAAATGATGAGCTATGCCAGACACCGCTTTTTTTTGGGGTTAAACACCACCCCATGCACAGTATCCAACTGGCCGTGCTGGCTGGGTCTGGATACCTGGGCTTATGAGCAATTGGCGCGATCCGGTGGTGAAATGCTTATCCCAAAAACCAGTGATGATGCACTTGCACTATGAATAAGCTGGACTTGTTGCTGAACAAGCGGGGCTTTACTGGCCCCACCTTTAGCTTTGAAAACCGTTTAAAAAGGGTTTTGTGGAAAATTACTTGGCTGATCGCAGCCAGATGGACACCGCCGCAGGCGCACCGATGGCGTATTGCTCTTTTAAGAATGTTCGGGGCGCAAGTTTCATGGAAAGCCTACATCTATCCTAACGTAGAAATATGGGCTCCGTGGAACCTGGCCGTCGAAGACTATGGAACGCTGGCTAGAGGAGTAATCTGCTACAACATTGCACCGGTCAACATCGGCATCCGCGCAATAGTTTCTCAGGGCGTACATTTGTGCACTGGGACTCATGACTATCTCGATCCGGCGTTTCCCTTGGCAGCCAAGCCGATTAGCATCGGGCGGCGTGCTTGGGTCTGCGCAGATGCCTTCGTTGGTCCGGGTGTTTTAATATCCGAGGGAGCGATCCTGGCGGCAGCGGCTGTGGCCCACCGAGACTTGCAGCCTTGGGCGATTTATGCTGGCAACCCGGCAACTTTTCTCCGCTCGCGCCCTGAAATAAATGATTGAACATTCAGCTATGCTTTTATATGACGCGTGTGTGGTGGGTGCAGGCCCTGCGGGACTCACAGCTGCAATGGAGTTGGCGGAACGCGGTTTATCTGTTGTTCTGGTCGAAAGTGGGACGGAAGGCTATAACCCTCTGGCTCAGCGGCTTTCAGACGCAGAAATCACCAGTATTGGATCGCACAGCGCCATGGCTGATGCAGTGCGCAGGGGGCTTGGTGGTACTTCTGCACTGTGGGGTGGCCGCTGTGTTCCATTGGATTCCATAGATTTTGAAGGGCGTGAATTTGTTGCTGAATCGGGCTGGCCGCTGACCGCTACCGATTTACGACCGTTTTATCAACGCGCATGCGAGATTCTGGGTGTGGGTGATGCGAACTTTACAGTTAGCACCAGTGAACATTTGGCAACATGTAGGCAGCAGTTAAGTGCAAACTTTAAGGACACTGACACACTTTGCGCGACCGAGTTGGAACGCTGGAGCTGCGAACCCAATGTGTGGGTTTCACACAAAAGCAAGGCCCAATCACATCCGCGTATTACTGTTTTAACCGGGCTGACTTGCGTTGGTTTGCGTCAAGTCGAGTTGGATGGTTCTGTGTCAGAGGCCCTTATTCAATCGACTGAAGCGGGGCAATCAGAGCCTTCGAGCATTAAGGCACAGTTTTTTGTTCTGGCTTGTGGTGGCGTTGAATGTACGCGCCTTGTGCTCAATTCAATCCGCGACCCTTTGGGGTTGAAGCTCATTTCAGCCGGGCTTGTGGGGCGCTACTACATGGGTCATCCATCAGGAAAAATCGCTGATATTGAATTGTCAGGTGATCCCGAGGAGACGCTGTACGGGTTTGAGAAAGATGGCCGCGTTTATGTAAGACGCCGCATTACCTTACGTCCGGCTACCTTACGCAAAGAGAGTCTTTTGAATATTGCCTTTTGGTTGGATAACGCGCCCTTATCGGATTGGCGTCACAGCAGTGGAGTATTGTCTGCTGCTTATCTGGCTTTGACCGCCCCTTGGCTTGGTAGGCTGCTGGTGCCAGACGCCATTCGCAAACGTGTAGCTGGTGAGCAGGCGAAGCAAAGAATGCACCATGTCTGGAACTGCTTGCGCAGCCCGCTAAACACATCATTATTCTGTGCTAGGTTTTTTTATCAACGTTATTTGGCCAAGCCACGCTTGCCAGGTTTTTTTACATTTAGCGGCGCCAACCGATACGCTCTTCACTACCACGCTGAACAGGTACCGAACTGGAACAGTACAATTACCTTGTCCGATGAGGCAGACGTGCAAGGTCTTCGCAGGGCACGCATCGCACTCGAATGGTCGCAGCAAGATATTGAGTCCGTTATTCGGGCGCATGAAGTATTGGACACGGCCTTGCAAAAGAATGGCATAGGTCGACTGATTTATCGTTACACACCAGCAGAGTTGAAACAAACCATTCAAGAACAGGCCGTTGATGGATTTCACCAAATTGGCACTTTGCGCATGGCTGCAGATTCTTCAACTGGTGTGACAGATCCCTTTGGTCGAATCTACGGTACTTCAAACTGCTATGTCGCTAGCAGTGCAACCTTTCCGACATCGGGTCAGGCGAATCCGACCTTGGCATTAGTAGCGTTGGCCATTCGCCAAGCGCAACACATCGTTGCATGCGCCACTAACCGGGAGCCGCTGCATGCGTGACCCCATTCAACTCTCTACCTTGGGTTTTGGCTGTGCATCGGTGATGGGTAAAGTTGGTAAGTCTGAAGCATTACGAGCTATGGCTGAGGCTTTCAATCTGGGCGTTACTCACTTCGATGCGGCGCGCTCATATGGTTTTGGTCGAGCTGAGCAGGTAGTGGGAGCCTTTATTAAGGGGCGGCGTGATAAGGTTACCGTAACAAGCAAATTTGGCGTGGTACCACCAAGCTTGAACTTAACTACAAAGGCATTAATTCCAGTTGCGCGGCTGGCGACAAAACTTATGCCGCACTTGAAAGCGAGGCTCAAAAGCAAATCAGGGCAGTTGCTCGCCGAGCGCAATTTCGATGTATCGTATGCCCGAAAGTGTCTCGATGAATCACTCCGTATGATGAAGACGGATTATATTGACATTTATCTGCTACATGAGCCGGATGTGGCCTCACTGAAAAACCCGGAAGAGTTATGTTGCCTGATGGACGATAGTGTCCATTCCGGAAAAATCAGGCGGTGGGGCGTTGCTTATCAAACAGCACAGGACTATCAATGGGCCAGTGCATTGGGTGGTGATGTTATTCAATTTGAGGGCAATATTGATACCTTGTCACAGTGCAAGGCAATTTTGAATGATAAGCGGCAGCGAATTGTAACGCGCCCCTTTGCTGGTGGTTTCTCCGCAAAGCCGACGCTACAAACTGTACTTCAAAATTTACAGCTAGCTGAAACTATCGAAGAACTAGGCGCGTCGCTTTCGGACGTATCGTTGTGTTTGACTCAGCAATTAGCTGGTCAGTCAGGTACTGTTGTATGTTCAATGTTTTCATCTGAACATATTAAAAAAAATATGCAAACCTTGAATCAATTTAAAAATAATCCCCGCATGATGCAAGTGGTGTCAAAAGTTATTCAAATAATGGCTGTGGTTTGCCCAAAATAATACTTCATATACAATGATTTCCATACTTATTCTCACCAAGAATGAGCAACAAGACTTGCCTGCTTGTTTGAAAAGTGTATCGTGGTCAGATGACATCCACGTCTATGATTCTATGAGTACAGATAACACCTTGGTGATTGCGCGACAGTTCGGCGCTACTGTCACTCAGCGTCTATTTGATAACTGGGCGGCACACCAAAATTGGGGGCTGCAAAATGTTCCGTTTAAGCACTCCTGGGTGTTTTATATTGAT
>JACMRF010000131.1 GCA_014376575.1 Undibacterium sp. | reverse complement strand
GGCGTCACCAGTTGCAGCGGATGCGTCTGACAGCGGCTTTCTACCAAGGTGATAAACAGATCAGTCAGTGCCAGAGATTTGGTGCGGATCGCGCTCATGCTGGTTTGCGCGAACACCTGCAGGCCAGATTCGACCATCGCCAGCGAGACCATGGGCTGGGTGCCGCACAAGGTGCGCCGTATCCCGGCGGTAGGGTTAAATGAAGCTTGCATCGAAAAGGGCGTGGCATGACCCCACCAGCCTGCTAAAGGGTGATGGAAGTTTGCCTGATGGGCTTGCGGCACCCAGATGAAGGCCGGCGAACCCGGGCCACCATTGAGATATTTATACGTGCAACCGACGGCAAAATCGGCCTTGGCCGCATGCAGATCAACCGGCACCGCGCCAGTCGAATGGGCCAGATCCCACAAGGCCAGTGCGCCTTGCTGGTGCGCGTGCGCAGTGATGGCCGCCATGTCGTGCAAATAGCCAGTGCGGTAATTGACATGGGTCAGCATGATCAGCGCGGTCTCGGCATTGATGGCGCTAGTGAGTTCTTCAGGCGAGTCCACCAAATGTAGGCGGTAGCCCTTGTCTAACCAGCGCGTGAGGCCTTCTGCCATATAAATGTCGGTAGGAAAATTACTGCGTTCGGTGACGATAACTTTGCGCTGTGTCTGTTCGGCCTGCATGTGCAGGGCGGCGGCAATCGCCTTGAACAGGTTGATCGAGGTCGTGTCGGTCACCACCACTTCATCCGGTTTTGCACCGATCAATGGCGCCAGCAAATTGCCCAGGCGCGAAGGCAGATCAAACCAGCCCGCCTTATTCCAGCTCTTGATCAGGTCGGTGCCCCATTCTTGCGCGATGACTTGTTGCGCGCGTACTGCCGAGGCCTTGGGCATGGCGCCGAGCGAATTGCCATCGAGGTAAATCACGCCCTCGGGCAAGGAAAACTGCTGGCGCAAAGCGGCCAAAGTGTCGGCCTGATCGAGTGCGATGCAGGCGTTGCGGTCAAGTGATGTCATGGCTGGCCTTTAAAGTGAACGGAGGATGGCGCGTACCGGGCTAGCATCGAGCCCGGCAAGCTTGAGGGGCAGGGCAATCAGCTCGTAATCGCCGGCGGTGATGGCGTCGAGTACGATGCCTTCCAGAATCGCCATTTGATGCTTCTTGACGGCCAGATGGCTGTCTAAAGTTTTGGAATCCTGCGGATCGAGCGAAGGGCTGTCGATGCCGATCAGCCTGACGCCATGCTGCGCCAGCAGCGCTATCGTGGCCGGCGCAACGCAGGGAAAATCATCGTCCCAGCGCATCTGCGGCGCGCTTTGGTAAGTGCGCAGCAATACGCGTTGCGGCACATCGGCCAGATACGCAGCGATATGCCGCGGCTCGACCCGTCGCACGCCTATGCAATCGATCACGCGGCAAGTGCCGATATAAGTTTGCAGCTCGACCTCGTCGATAGACTTGCCTTGCGCATCGTAATGCGAGGGCGCATCACAATGCGCGCCAGTGTGGGTGGACATGGTGATCTTGCTGACCTTGACCGGGCAGCCATCGGCAATCTGCCAGGTCGTCTCAAACGAATAGTCACTGTCGCCCGGCCAGACGGGCATGCCAGTGACGATGGCGGGAGAAATATCCCAAAGACCTTGTAGGCGTGAAGACATGTGGAGCACCTTGATGTCAGAAAAATAAAGAAAATGTGAAGTGTATTTTATGCTGAAATGCTTGGTAAATTCTTGCAAAATGCAGTAGATAATGCGGCTATTTTAGAATATATTGCGAATATTCAATTAAATAACGATGGAAAATTCGATATGCAATTAGACGCTACAGACTTGAAGATATTACAGTTTCTGCAAGCCGATGGCCGCATCAGTAACCAGGATCTGGCCGAGAAGGTTTTCCTCTCGCCATCGTCTTGCCTGCGCCGCGTGCGCCTGCTCGAAGAGAGCGGCATTATCAGTCACTATAGTGCGGTATTGAATACGACGCTACTGGGGTTGGAAGTGGATGCCTTTGTACAGGTAACGATGCGCCGCGACGTTGAAAAATGGCACGAAAATTTTACGCTCGCCCTGCAAAGCTGGCCCGAAGTGGTCGGCTGCCACATCATTACCGGCGACGCCAACTACCTGCTACGGGTGCGAGCGCGCAACCTCAAACATTATTCTGCCTTCGTGCTGGAACGTCTATACAAGACCACAGGCGTACTCGACATACGCTCCAATATCGTGTTGCAAACTTTGAAGGACAGCAGCGAGATCGCACCGGCATTATTGGTGGCTGTGTGAGTGATTAATTGAGTGATTAATTGAGTGATTGTAACAATTGCCTAAATTCTATTTCGGTAAAAGAATTCGCGATATACTTCCACATTGTTAATAAAAAAACATTTTCTTATTGCTGTCATCCTACTGAGCAGTTTCAATTTCAATGCATTTCATTTAAATAATTTATGAATCCTACATTCCTTCACCGCATCAAAGTTGTATTGAGTAGTGTACTAATAATCGCGTCCTCTGCCTCTCTAGCTCAGTCATCAGAAAAAATAAATGCGGAAGTTTTTTTTGAGAACCCCATTATGAGTGAGGCGACAATGTCGCCTGACGGCAGGTTCATAGCGATCCTGATTGCTAATAAAAACGGACGCATACAATTAGGTGCGATGGATTTATCGACAAAAATACCGAAAATAATCGGTGGTTTTAGTAATGCCGATATTAGTCATTTCCATTGGGTGAATAACGACAGACTGGTGTTTAGTACTGCAGATAAAAATCTCGCCACCGGTGAGAATAAATTTTATCCAGGTCTCTATGCAGTCAATCGCGATGGATCTGATCCCAGAACGCTGATTGATCGTGTTTGGGGACCGGAATTTACGACTGGTACAGCTATAAAAAAGCGAGTGATGTCGGCAGAAAATTTTTTCTACAACATTGATTTAAGTAAAAATTCTGAAAGTGTTTTTGTTGCGGAACCAATTTGGGATGCCGTATATGATTTAAAAGCCCTGTCACTGATTCGCATCAATACAAAAACGGCTCTCACGGAAACCTTCAATAGACCAGGCGATACGAAAGAATGGTTAATTGATCAAAATGGCGTTCCTCGCATTAACGTCACTTCTCAAGACGGTATTGAAAGCATCTTCTACCTGGATCCCAAAAACGACAAATGGCGAAAAATCGCTGAAGCTGGAAAGTATGACGGTGCTAATTTTGAACCATACGCTTTTGGACCAGATGGCGTTTTTTATGTCGTCGCCAGAAAAGGGCGGGATACGTCTGCACTGTTCAGATATAACCTAGACACAAACCAGATTGATGAGCATCCCGTGGTCTCAATCAATGGCTATGATTTTCATGGAAACATGATATTTGATTATGAAAGGAAAAAACTGCTAGGTGTTTATTTCTTGAATGATGCATCCGCGACAGTTTGGTTGGATGATGAAATGAAAAAAACGCAAACGGCAGTGGACAATCTGCTTCCTGCAACGATAAATCAATTGTCTTTAGGTAGAAATGGATTATCTCAGTACGTGTTGATCCGCGCCTATTCCGATATTCAGCCTTCCATTTTCCTGCTTTATGACACGAAATCAGGAAAACTGGATTTGATCGGGAGTGCGCACCTAAAAATCGATGAAAGAAAGATGGCAACGCAAGATATGGTGCGTTATAAAGCGCGTGATGGTTTGGAAATTCCAGCCTACATCACATTACCTAAGGGCGATTCACATAAAAATCTACCGATGGTGGTGTTAGTGCATGGCGGCCCTTATTTACGCGGTGCGCGTTGGGGCTGGGATGCGGAAGTACAGTTTTTGGCATCGAGAGGTTATGTTGTCTTACAACCAGAATTCCGCGGCAGTACTGGTTTTGGATTTAAACATTTTCGAGCTGGCTGGAAGCAATGGGGTCTCGCCATGCAGAATGATATTGCGGATGGCGCAAAATGGGCGATCGAACAAGGTATCGCTGACCCAAAACGTATTTGTATTGCTGGTGCAAGCTATGGCGGATATGCGACTTTAATGGGCTTGGCAAGAAACCCTGAGTTATTCCGTTGCGGTGTTAACTGGGTTGGTGTAACTGACATAAACCTCATGTTTGATTCAAGTTGGAACAACGATGCGTCCGCTGAATGGCAACGATATGGCATGCCTGTTTTGATCGGAGACAAGATTAAAGATGCGGCTCAAATTAATGCCACTTCGCCAGTTAACATCGCTGATCGCATCAAACAGCCCTTATTTCTTGCCTATGGCGGGGCTGATCGACGTGTTCCCATTGCGCACGGTAAGAATTTTTTAGCTGCAGTACAAAAATCTAACAAAAACGTGGAATGGATAGAATATCTGGACGAAGGGCATGGCTGGGGTCTGGTAAAAACCCGTCTGGATTTTTGGACGAAGGTGGACGACTTTTTAAGGAAAAATACAGCTAAGTAATAGGCACCAATGAAGCGCCACTGACCAGCACACATCACGCAACTGTAAGAATTCTTGGTCAGTGCATTCTCACTCAACGCAAAATTTTGTTTAATTTCACATTTGGATGAGTTGGTCTAATTATGAAATTTTGCATCCTTGGTAATCACCGTCATATCAACGAATTTTGATCCATTATGATTCGAGCTAGAGAAATTAACGTCAAATCCGCCGACATCAAAGTTGCTGGGGTTAATCGATTCCAATGACGAGATCAAACCTGACCGAGTCAGTCCATGTCCAGCGCGCTTCAATCCTTCCACAAATACTTTAGCCGCGATAAAGCCCTCCAGGCTCGAGAAATTTAAATCGCTAATGCCCGCCTTATTCATGACCTTGGTGTATTCAGTCACAATCGGAAAGCTGCCTTTCCAGGGGAAGGGAACCACTTGTGAAATCACGATGCCTGGGCCGTCTTTGCCCAGCGTATTGGCCAAGGCCTGACTGCCGACAAACGAGACATTGTAAAATTGACCATTATAGCCAGCTTGTCGCATCTCTTTGATAAAGGCGGCGCACGACGTATACGCGCTGATCTGGATGATCACGTCGGGTCGCTTGGCAATTAATTTATCTACTGCTTTACTCACATCAATGCTGTTGCGCTCGACGGTTGCCATGTCTAGCATCGGCACATTCATTTTTTTAAGTGCACGCTCAACACCCGCCAAACCTGCTTTGCCGTATGCATCGTTCTGATAGAAGACAGAAATGTTTTTCATTCCAGTATTCACCAGGCGATCAACCAGATGCTCGGTCTCATCAAAATAACTCGCGCGGATATTAAATATCTGCCGATTAAACGGTTCGCGTAATGCCTGCGCACCGGTAAATGGGGCAAAAAATGGCACTTTAGCCTTGGTAAATAAAGGCAGCGCAGCATTGCTGGTCGGCGTACCAACGTAACCAAACAAGGCAAAAACATCCTCAGTTTCTATGAGTGTTTTGGTATTGGCGGCGGCTAGATCCGCCTCATATTTGTCATCTAGTTTTATAATCTCGATCTTGCGGCCAAAAACACCGCCGCGGGAATTAACCTGATCGAAATAAGCTTTTGCACCAGCATGTAACTGTATGCCCAACTGTGCTGCTGGGCCGGTAAAAGCAGCAGATTGACCGAGTACAATTTTTGTATCGGTTACTCCTGACTCCGCTTGGGCGATAGGGCTGAATGTGAAAGAGCAGGCGAGAAGACTGGCAACGAGTATGGATAAGGAAACGCGAGAATTTTTCATGAATGATCTGTTTGCTTATTAAGATGGAAAGTCATGTTAATCAATAAAAAATCAATTCAATCGAGCTTGAATTGATTTAATTGCGCGATGGCAAGCATCGCCATAGAAGATTCACTCATTCGTCGCTGGCAGTCAAGTGTCTGATGAGAAAGTTGCAAATTGTTACGAAAAAGAGGCGGCGATGTTGAACTTATTATTTTTTACGCACCTCCGAGATAAGCGCAACATCCATGCGCCTTGCCAGCCAACTCTGGGCTGTGACCCGCGTGGATATTGCGTGTTAGTCCTTGCCATACTCCACATTAAATTAAGCCCCTATCCAAGGTAAATCCGCATTACACCAGCCAGCCACAGTCTTACGATGATCATGCGCATTTTTATCGCCTTCAAAGCCGTGCAAGATGTCATAGCATTGAGTATAACCGTGTTCGGCCGCTAGTTTGGCGCCGTGGCGTGAGCGTACGCCGGAGCGACACAGAAAGAGGATGGGCGTATCTTTGCTCGGTACCAGTGCTGTCAGTTGTGCAATGAAATCCGGATTCGGCATGCCGTCCGGATAAGTGCTCCATTGCACGGCATGGTGTTGTGTTTCCTTGATGTGGACGCGGCCTACCCAGTCGCGCTCGGCATTGGTGCGGACATCAACGAGGACGATGTTTTGATCTGCTTGTAATACTGCCCAAGCGTCCTCAGGGCTGACTGCGCCCGCGTAAGGGAGATGTTGTTCGAGGCCGCTTTGCTGTGCTTTGCTGAGTAGATCGTTTGCCATGGTCTGTTCTCTTTGATGTGATATGTCAATAAAAGCTAAAATAAAAATACCGATTGATCGGTGGTACAGGTACAAATAGCGTTGGTCTGCAAGATCGCCTACCCGCCGCCAAATCTGGTTTGTGCCAATATTATGCCGCCGCCAACTGGCTCAGTGGCCCAGTATTTGAACCTGGTGATTTTCCTGCGCAGCGCTAACATGACATCGGTCAGTTTGTTAATCGCCGCTTCGTCATGAAAGAAGGGGACCAAGACTGCGCTCTTTGACATACGCCCGGCTACGTTCTTTAATTGGAGTTGCCGGACAAGCAGGGTCATTACATCGTGAATAGTTAGCTCAACAGTTATTATAAATATAGTTAAAATAGCAGATAAAGCAATGTTATCTGTCTGATATTGAATTTCACATTGCAACAAAATATTAAAAATCGATCGGAAGTGTAACAATATAGATTGTTAATAAAATAGCAAATATACAGTGACGCACCAAAATAAAACATTGAATGCATTTTTAGGGTAATTGAGCACTTATTTAGTGCTTTTTTAATTTACGCACTTTTTTGGTGCTTTTGTCTTTGGCAAAAATTTTATTGATTGATTGAATTCTTAATGATAATCGCCGTAAAAACAAAGATGTAGACTTTGTCGCGCTCCACCTTGTTTGTCCTTGAAGATGGCATGAATTCTGCTATTATCTTTCGTTGAGTTCTGCGGTTAGTTTTATTCACCATGCTCCAGAAAAGCATGCAGACAATACAATTGACAGGTCGGCTAGCAGACGTCTCAGCAATTTTCGAATTTATTTTTAGATCTATTTGAGGAGTTTTACATGGCAATGACAGCCGCAGAAGTTTTGAAAATGGCAAAAGACAACGAAGTAAAATTTGTTGATTTCCGTTTTACGGATACGAGAGGCAAAGAACAGCACGTCACCGTGCCAGTTTCCCATTTTGATATCGATAAATTTGAGTCCGGCCATGCGTTTGATGGTTCTTCCATCGCTGGCTGGAAGGGTATCGAATCTTCAGACATGTTGTTGATTCCAGATCCAAATACAGCCAATATTGACCCGTTTATGGAAGAAACTACATTGTTTATGCAATGTGATGTGATCGAGCCAACTGATGGCAAGGGATATGACCGTGATCCACGTTCTATCGCACGCCGTGCTGAAGCCTACTTGAAATCTTCAGGTCTCGGCGATACAGCTTACTTCGGTCCAGAACCAGAATTTTTCATTTTTGACAGCGTCCGTTGGAAAATTGATATGTCGGGTTGTTTCGTTAAGATTGATTCTGACGAAGCCTCATGGACTACTGGTGAAAAACTCGAAGGTGGCAATACTGGTCACCGTCCGGTAGTTAAAGGCGGTTATTTTCCAGTGCCACCAGTTGATAGTTTCCAGGACATGCGCTCAGAAATGTGTTTGATTTTGGAATCTTTAGGCATTCCAGTTGAAGTGCATCACCACGAAGTTGCCGGTGCGGGCCAAAATGAAATCGGTACAAAATTTTCTACTTTGGTCGAGCGCGCTGACTGGACTCAGAACTTGAAATATGTCGTGTGGAACGTGGCGCACACTTATGGTAAGACGGCAACTTTCATGCCGAAGCCTATCGTTGGCGATAACGGTTCTGGTATGCACGTACATCAATCAATCTGGAAAGATGGCAAAAACCTGTTTGCAGGCGATGGCTATGCAGGTTTGTCTGATTTCGCCCTGTATTACATTGGCGGTATCATTAAGCATGCCAAGGCATTGAACGCGATCACCAATCCAGGTACTAACTCCTACAAGCGTTTGGTTCCAGGTTACGAAGCACCGGTAAAATTGGCTTATTCTGCTAAAAACCGTTCGGCTTCTATTCGTATTCCTTATGTTGCGAACCCTAAAGGTCGCCGTGTTGAAGCGCGCTTCCCAGATCCTCTGGCGAACCCATACCTGTGCTTCTCTGCGTTGATGATGGCTGGTCTGGATGGCGTTCAGAACAAGATTCATCCGGGCGAAGCGGCATCGAAAGATTTGTACCATTTGCCTCCAGAAGAAGACGCATTGATCCCAACGGTCTGTGCTTCATTGGAAGAAGCATTGGATGCGTTGAATAAAGACCGTGAGTTCTTGACACGTGGCGGTGTATTTAGTGACAGCATGATCGATGCTTACATTGAACTGAAAATGCAAGATGTGCAACGCATGCGTATGACTACGCATCCTGCCGAGTTTGACATGTACTACTCCATGTAATTTAATGGCAAGTAAAAAAGCGGGCGTTAAGCCCGCTTTTTTTGTTTCTGAATGTAATGATTTTTGCCTTGCAATTGTGCTGCGACGCTGCTTGGCATACACTAAGCCTGTTAGTAATAAATTGGCTAGATCATGAAAAAATTTTTGAGCGGTTTACTTTTATTTTCTATTTTTGTCGCTAAAGCGCAGGCAGAAGCAGACGTTTTTTTATGCATTGATGAACATGGTAAAAAAGAATACAAAAATACCGGGACGACGAAGGGGTGCAAAAAAGTGGAGTTGCCTGGCATTAATATCGTTCCAGCACCCGTGGTATCTACTGCAAAAAAAGCCAGCGCGAGCCCGGCATCAAGTCCGCCAAATTTTCCTAAGGTAGATGACAGCACTCAAAAGGCACGTGACGCTGATCGTAAGCAGATTTTGTTGGATGAACTTAAAACAGAAGAACAAAAATTATCAAGTTTAAAAAAAGAATATAACAACGGCGAGCCTGAACGACGAGGCGATGAAAAGAACTTCGCAAAGTATCAGGACCGCACCACAATGATGAAAGATGACATCAGCCGCACCGAAAAGAACATCGAAGCACTAAAAAGGGAAGTCGGAAATTTAAAATGACAGGAAAATTTTCAAGTCTATTTCAGGCATGATGCTTGCATTCTTAGGTCGCTCTACGCGGCCTTTTTTTTAATCGTTAAATTTGAAAACACCACTCACATCCCTTGCTGGCTTAGACTTATTAACATCCGCTGTCATCGTATTAGATGCTGAAGGATTCATCATGTACGCCAATGCGGCTGCTGAAAATTTGTTAGATAGCTCATTTAAGTCCCTGACGCATCAGAAGTTAGCTGATCTGTTCCTCAATGGCGACGAGCTATTGGAAGTTTTTCATCAAGCCGTAGCCCACCAGTTTGCAGATAAACGACAAGATCTGACCCTGGAGCGAAGTGGCAGGGAGGTGCTACATGTACATAGTATCGTTACAGCGCTTGATAATCCTGATACGCCTGTGTTGATCGAATTACGTGAAAATGTACAGCAATTAAAGCTAGATCGTGAAGAGCGCATGCTGGATCAGAGCAAGGCAAATAAAGAACTGATACGCAATCTGGCGCATGAGATTAAGAATCCTTTAGGAGGGATAAGGGGCGCCGCCCAATTGCTCGAGTTGGAATTGCCTGAGCGCCAATTGAGAGAGTTACGAGAATATACTCAGGTCATCATTAAAGAAGCGGACCGACTGCAAACTCTGGTGGATCGGCTATTGGCGCCACATCGACTTCCTCATATCGTAGGTGACGTCAATATCCATGAGGTTTGTGAGCGCGTGCGTAGCTTAATCGTTGCTGAATTTCCGCAGGGTCTGATGATCAAGCGAGATTACGATTTGTCTATTCCTGAGTTCCGAGGCGATAAAGAGCAATTGATTCAAACTGTTCTTAACATCGCACATAACGCCGCGCAGGCGCTATATGAACGCATTAAGCGAGGCGATGCTGAGCTAATATTCAAGACCAGAGTGGTTCGTCAGATTACTCTGGCCAAGGTGAGATACAGGCTGGCATTAGAATTGCATATAGTCGACAATGGACCTGGCATTCCGGACGAAATTCGCCACCGTATTTTTTATCCTCTTGTCTCTGGGCGAGATGGCGGTAGTGGATTAGGGTTGACGCTTGCACAAACTTTCATCGAGCAGCATTTGGGTGTAATTGAGTGCGAGAGTCGACCGGGGTGCACGGATTTCAGGATTTTGATCCCGCTTCCTTAAAAAAGGAACGTCGGAAAAAGTAACATCAAGAGTGTTGCGAACATTGATATGCGTCACGACGCACTAACACCCGAATTACCGAAACGGAATGTAAAGCGATATATGAAACCTATCTGGATAGTAGACGACGACGATTCAATTCGTTGGGTATTGGAAAAAGCGCTGGCTCGCGAAAACCTGACAACACGAAGCTTTACCAATGCACGTGATGCGATGACAGCCTTGCAAAGTGAGACGCCGCAAGTACTTGTGTCTGATATCCGTATGCATGGCGCATCAGGCTTGGAGTTATTGCAAGTTGTTAAGGCCAAATATCCTGGGTTGCCTGTCATTATCATGACCGCATTTTCTGATCTGGATTCAGCAGTGGCAGCATTTCAAAGCGGCGCATTTGAATACCTCGCCAAACCGTTTGATTTGGGTAAAGCTGTCGAGTTGATTCGTCGTGCTATGGACGAAAGCTTGCGCGAAGCAAGTGTAGAGCAAAGCAGCGCTGAGACACCAGAAATTCTGGGACAGGCTCCCGCAATGCAAGATGTATTTAGAGCGATTGGGCGTTTATCCCAGTCCAATGTGACTGTGCTGATCACTGGTGAATCGGGTAGTGGTAAGGAGTTGGTTGCGCGTGCGCTACACAAACACAGCCCACGCTCCGCACAGCCGTTTATTGCATTAAATACAGCGGCAATTCCCAAAGACTTATTGGAATCCGAACTATTTGGTCACGAGCGCGGTGCTTTTACTGGGGCTCAGGCAACGCGCCGAGGGCGTTTTGAACAAGCCGAAGGCGGTACTTTGTTTTTAGACGAAATTGGTGATATGCCTTTTGATTTGCAGACGCGATTGTTGCGGGTACTTTCTGACGGTCATTTTTATCGTGTTGGCGGACATCAGCCGATGAAGGCGAACGTAAGGGTCATTGCAGCCACGCACCAAAATTTAGAGACAAGGGTAAAGGATGGACTGTTTCGCGAAGATTTGTACCATCGATTGAATGTCATTCGCTTGCGCTTGCCAAGTCTGAGAGAGCGCAGAGAGGATATTCCGCTACTTACCAAATTCTTTTTGGCGCAAAGTGCCAAGCAATTGGGCGTGGATGTAAAGCGGGTGTCGGAGCCGGCATTAAATTTCCTGTCTGGATTGGAGTTTCCAGGGAACGTCAGGCAACTGGAAAATCTGTGCAATTGGATTACTGTCATGGCGCCAGGCCAGACCGTCGAAATATTTGACTT
>JACMRF010000130.1 GCA_014376575.1 Undibacterium sp. | reverse complement strand
CGCAAATTATCTTCCAGCATGGACAAATACAAGGGCGCGACCACAGTATTGGTGACAATGACAACACGTTGCCCTTGAATATACTTTCCTAATAACTCTTGCGATGCCAGTAGAGAATGACCAATTGCGATCGGATAGCTACGATCGCCAAGTTCTACCTGAAGTGTTTGCGCTGCCGCTTGTTGATGCATGACTGAAGAATTCTTTGAAATAGCCACACCTGGCATTTGTTGCAGCTGCGTTAATATGGATTGCATGAGGAATTGGACGTTTGGTCGCCCGGTATCGATGATTAAATGGGCAACTTCCTTATATAAGGGCTCACGTTGTGCTTCAAGCTCTTCAAGTTTTTTACGAGGATCAGAAGTCCGCAGCAATGGCCTGTTTCTATCGTATCGAGTACGCTGCAAAATACTGCTAATCGCAGCGCGTAAATAGATAACAGTGCCGCGCTCGTGCAAGTATCGTCGGCTAACCGGATTGAGAATAGCGCCGCCACCGGTAGCTAGAACTATACCTTCTTGCGCAGTAAGATCCCGAATAACTTCCGCTTCACGCTGACGAAAACTAGCCTCTCCTTCGACCTCGAAAATAACAGGAATAGAGACCCCAGTACGAGCCTCTATTTCATGATCGGTATCCACGAACCGCATATTGAGTTGTTTAGCTAGGGCTCGGCCAACTGTCGTTTTGCCCGAGCCCATTAGACCTACAAGAAATATATTTCCAGAATTCAATTTGAATTAAAGAAAAATGCCGTTCCATTTCCCTTAGGTGTTTTTACGTTTATCACTACAGAACCTTTTGCGCAACTCGCCTCAGCTTTGATGATAACGCTATGTTGAGTCCCTCCTACCTGATTTGTCGATAGAACTGTATCAGGATAAAAAGTTCCAAACGACAACTTATTAACATCGCCGGCTGAAATTTTAGTATCCACTGGTAATGGATTATTGTTTACATCAACCAATCTAAAAATCAGCTCTTGACTACTACATACAGGTGCAGCAGGTGCTACCGCAGTATTTGCAACGCCTTGAATAATGCTAGGATCACCGTCGGTTCCAGGGACCCAGTCACGGCAACTACCACCACTACACACTTGTCGCACTAATGTCGCCCGGGAACCACTTAGAATAATTTCAACTTGTTGTCGGATGTAGTTTATACCCCATTTACCATCGCCACTGGCGCTATAGGTCAAGTGGTTATATGGAAAAGGCAAATCTCCATTTGCTGGCGTGTACAAACCATCAAGAGTTCCCAGAGAGGAAACGCCAGAGGTAGCGGCCAATATACCCGCATCTAAAAATGCATCTCCAATATCTGTAAAAGGCTCGCCTCCGCTAAGACAGGTATCAACCAAAGGTCGATAAGCAGATTGAGAAACGACCGTACCATTGGCATCAACTGGATTGACACAAGAATATTGACCATCGCCATTTGAGTCGACAAAATCCTCTATACCCTGAGCATAGGCTAAAACGGTGACACGACCGTTTGTTGGACGAAAGGCCTGACTTCTAAATGGCACGCTACAAGCTCCATTTACTGTGCTGCACGCACCCTTAACAGAAGATCCAATCGCACCACCCTCAGTCACAAAATTAATAGTCGCACCGTCTGAGACCGGATTCCCGTATTGATCCGCCATTAATATAGTTACATTAGCAATTTCATTATCGTAATTCCAACCTTCTATATTCAACTTATCCACTGACAATGACATGGATTTCTGTATCGGCAATCCAGTAGATATCGTCAAATAATCAGACAAGCCACTGACAGTTTTCCCGTTACGGGTTGCCGTTGCGCTAATTTTTACCGGAGTAGGAATAGTTCCTGATGAGACAGTGGTCGACACATTACCAGCGGAATCACTCGTTGCAAATGCTGGTAAAACAGTTAAGCCGCCGGTGCTAGTAGTCCCGGCAAAATTAACCGTAACACCTGCCAAACCAACATTAGTTTGATCGACCACTTTAAAAGTTATTACAGCTGACTCCTTCCGCCCCACTCCACCAGTCCCTTTAAGGACAATGGATGAGCCCCCAGTATCGGTCCCAACAAACAGCATAGATCCAATATTTGCACTATCAACAGTTAAGGATATAGATTGACTCGAATTACCAACGCTAACTGCAATCATATCTGTCCCTCGGATACACCCCTTATTTGTATATGTTGCAGAGTAAATACCATTTGCGGCTGATGCTGGCCCAGGCACCAATGTTGCGGTTCCATCCGAGACGCAAACTGATGTCAACCCCAATCCTGAAATACTGGTCGCTGGCTTACCATTTAGCGTCACGGGAATATTAACAGTGACGGTGCTAAACGCTTGCAATGACCCAATGGGAGTTGGCGTTAATGAAAGGACCCCAACAGTTAAGGATGCAGCTCCGACAGACATATTAAAGGTAGAGCTTGCAGTAAGTAGTGCTTTTACTGCCTGCGCTGAGATAGTAATTCCACCCGCCGCCGAGATATCAGAAGGTTTGATTTTTATGACTGCAACACCGTCCGCACCGGTAATAGAAGTGCCCGAAACCGGATCAAAATTGATTAATGTTGCGCTACTGGTATAGGTGACAAGAGCTCCCTCAATTGGCACGCCTAGTCCGGTCACAAATTTTGCGCTAATCGTTCCAACATCCCCACCGGACAAAGTTTTGATAACAACCCCATTTGCATCTAGCAAAGATAAAGTCAACGTTGGGCTATTACTTGCACCGCCAGCGGAAGTAGTTCCAGCAGAACCACCACCACCACCACAAGCAGTAAGCGCTACCATCAAAGAAGTCATAAAAAAACAACTAAATATTTTTGCCACATTGCACCCCATATACGTCTGATTCATATTTTTCCTACAATTTCAAATCTAACTATTATTTAGCAGTTAAGCGTTCAGTAAGTACTTTGGGAGTAATGAAAACGAGTAACTCCGTTTTGTTATTAGTACGCCCCTTTGTCTTAAAGAGATATCCGAAGAGCGGTATATCTCCGAGGAACGGCACCTTAGCAACATCTTCCCGTTCTTCTTGCGTGTAAATACCTCCTAATACAACGGTTCCACCATTCTCAACCAAAACCATTGTTTTAACTTGCTTTGTATTGATTACCGGTCCACCTCTTGTATCCTCACCTCTACTGTCTTTATGCACATCGACCTGTAAAACAATATTACCGTCCGGAGTAATCTGCGGTGTTACATCTAAACTCAAAGTTGCTTTTCTAAACGAAATTGAAGTTGCTCCGCTGCTCGTAGAAATCTGATAAGGAATCTCAGTACCTTGCTCAATGTGAGCGGGAAGTTGATCCGCAGTCACTATCCGTGGACTAGAGATGATTTTGCCATTTCCATCCGCCTCCAATGCGGACAGCTCCAAATTAAGAAAGCGATTAGCCGCAGCGGAAAATAAACTAACGGCCAAGCTGCCTGGATTAAGTCCGTTAATACCCTGAGCTGGTAAATTAACAAATTGCGTATTCGGAATATAACTAGTATCGGTAATTTTTGCTTGTCCCGTCTGTTCACCAACACCCAAATAATTACCGGTTAAAGCAGCGCGTTGATTCCCGCTAACCTGATACCCTGCATCACCACCATGAATACCTCGCATATCAGCAAACCCAAGTTTTGCACCAAGATTCCTACTAAATTTATCATCCGCTTCAACTATTCGAGCTTCAATTAAAACCTGCTTAGAGGCGATATCAGTTTTTTGGATCAAACGGCGTATTTCTTCCAGTTTTGAAGGGACGTCAGTAATAAACAGTTGATTTGTGCGAGGCTCAATTACTGCGCTTCCTCGCTTTGACAAAATACGGTTTGTACTGGCTCCATCAGCCCCAAAAACGAGCTTAAACGCTTCTGCCTTTTGATAATTGAGTTGAAACGCCTCTGTTTTAAGTGGTTCCAATTCTGCTATTTGCGCCTTTTGCTCCAACTCCAGCTTCTCTTTTGTCAACAACTCATCCTTTGGAGCGATCCACAAAACAGTCCCATTCTTCCGCATGTCCAACCCCTTCGATTGCATCAAAACATCTAATGCTTGATCCCAAGGCACATCCTTCAAACGCAGCGTTGAACTTCCAGTAACGGTATCACTAGCAATAATATTAAGACCGCTAAATTCTGCAATAATTTGTAAAAGAGCACGAACTTCAATATTTTGGAAATTAAAGGACAAACGTTCGCCGCGATATCCTTGTGTACCTTGCGTCAGCTTATTTAGATCTTCCTTGATAGGCTTCACTTCAATCACTAGCTGCGTATCACTTTGGTAGGCACTATGCTCCCAAAGTCCCTTTGGCTCAATGACCATATGAACATTTTCGCCCTGCTGAGTGGTTGTTATCTTTTGTACTGGAGAGCCGAAATCTGCCACATCGAGTTCACGGCGCAAAACCTCAGGTAAACTGACTTTCAGAAAATCTACAATAATTTGCTGGCCTTGTTGACGTACATCTACGGCAACCTGGTTACTTGGCAGATCAATGACAACTCTACCTTCTCCAACAGCGCCACGTCGAAAGTCAATGTCACGTAAGTTCTGTTTGATTTGCTTGGGTGCGGAAGACGCCACTGGCAATCCTACCGAATTCACTGCGGTAGCTAACCCACCCGAACCGTCGATTGTAACGATGACCAAATTACCTTCTATCGAAGTTGCGTAGTTGAGAGATTTATTTAAATTGAACACTAACCGCGAACGGCCTGTCGCTTCGACTAAGTTCACGTTTCTCAAGTCCCCCATCCCTATATCTATCGCAGTTTTTCCTGTACCGTTCGAGGTATCGGAGAAATCAAGTGCTATACGAGAAGGATTAGTGATTGCGAAACCAAGAGGTGGTTTTGCAAGAGGGTTTTTTAAAGCGATTTTGACGATAACATTAACGCCTTGTTGATTAGCCGTAACAGATTCAATGCTATTTGATTGGGCAAACGCAAGCTGGCCAATTGCCAAAAAACCAATCAGAAAAAATTTGACGCGCATGGCGCTCCTCTTGCTTATATTAATCAATGCGTTCATTTTTTTGTCTCCAGCAACTCTAACGTGGCCTTACGCTCAGTCCATTCACCAGCTGCATCTTGGACAATTTCCTTAACCTGTACCTCGCTGTCAGTGATTTTCGTAATCACCCCAAAATTTTGGCCTACGTAATTGCCTAATTTTGCCGGGTAGATTGTTTTATCGACTTGTATAATAGCTTGTCGAATGTTTGCCTTTTCAATCACTCCGACCATCTTTAATGTATCAAATGGAAATGATTCTAAAACCTCTCTTCGTCTTTCCATATCTGGACGCAAACCATTATCTGACTCAGCCTTCATTCTGGCCAACACAACGAGCAACTTAGCAGGATTATACGGGTCGATTTGATTTTTTCCTGCATACGCCACTGCTACATATACTTTAGGTTCGCTCACTTTTGCAATAACGACACGAGATTCTTTTTTAGCCATGTCCATCCATTGCTGCAATTCAGTTAATCCGTTGTCACCACATCCAGCTAACAAGGTTAAGGGTAATAAAAAGATCAGCGTTGTTTGCCAAAATTTAATCATTTTTTGGCTCCTTTTTTCAAGGCTGCTTGAGCCGAAATCTCATCAGGATCTAAGTACCGGAAAGTTTTAGCAACAACATCTAATACCAAATTTGAATCCTTACCCGTCGAGATACTTAAATTGTTTAGAGTAACGATCCTTGGTAGTTTAGCAATATCACTCGCAAACTCTCCCATATCATGATAGCTCCCTGATAATTTAATGTCGATAGGAAGTTCCGCGTAATAATCTTTTGCTATGATCTGGCCAGGTTTAAAATTCTCAAACGTCATCGAACGCCCCAAACCAGCTTGATTTATATCAGATAGTAACGCTGCCATTTCAGCCTTGCTTGGCAACTGTTTTTCCATCGTAGCAACGTATTGCAACACTAATTTTCGCTGTTCCTTCAACGCATCCAAACTAATTGCCTGTTGCATTTTCTGTTTGAACGAATCTTTTAATTTCTGCTCTTCCATCTGTCCAGCATCGAGCTCATCTATTTGTCCGCTCCAATAAAAATACCAACCTAAAAAAATCACAAGTACAACTAAACCCATTGCGGACAGAATCCTAGGTGCTATCGGCCACAAACCAGGATGTACGCCATTCAGATCGCGAAACTGCGAGCTAATTGAATCACTAATTTCTTTTATATTTGCCATATTTAATCAATCTCTCATCTTCGTTCAGGGTTTTTTAGCAACTATTGTTGCTACTGAACTACTTGCCGAAGCTGCGCTTGAAGCGGATGCTTCAACCTCGCGTGGTCGCCTGATTTCAACACTCATAGAAAAATCAAATACTTTCTTGGCATCACGTCCTTGACCAATACCAGTTGACTTAATTTCAATTAATTCTGGTTTTATCATCCAGGCAGATTTATTACCGAGATTAAAAAGAAACTCAGCAACTCGTTGATTTGATTGCGCATAACCGTTAAGTAAAATACGCTGCCCTTCTTGCTTAAGTGATTTTAAATACACACCCTCTGGCGTTAACTTTACTAACTCATCAAGCATAAACACCGGCTGATTGCGATCTCCTTGCAAATCTTCAACGGCTTGCTGGCGTGCTTTCAAACCATCAATTTCTTGCTTCAGGCCAGCAACTTCTTTAATTTTTTCATCTAATTTAAGATTTTCTGCCTTAATAAAATTATTTCTATCCGCCTGCGCTGAAAGTTGCCGTGAAAACACGGTTGCCACTAAAATTACAATAATTACACCGACAACAGCAGCAAACATTAACAACGAATAAAAGTCATTTTTTAGCCGTTTACGTTTTTCTTCACGATGGGGAAGTAGGTTAATCTTAATCATTAGCCAAATCTCCGCATTGCCAAACCACACGCTACAAGATAAGAAGGAGCATCAGTCCTCAGCAATTTTTCGCTGACATTCGAAGACAAATCCATTCCCTTAAAAGGACTCACAACTGAGGTCGAAAGTTTAGTACGTTCAGCGACAATATCAACCAATCCAGGAATCACTGCGCATCCACCCGCCAAAAATATCTGATCAACCCGCGTAAATGGAGTTGACGTAAAAAAGAATTGAATCGCCCTAGTTACCTCAAGCGCAGAACTTTCTAGGAAAGGTTCTAACAATTCCATTTCATAACTATCAGGTAAATCACCCTGCTTTTTCTTGGCCTCAGCCTCTTCGAACGACAAACCATAATTACGTACGATATCTTGAGTTAATTGATTGCCGCCAAACTGTTGATCACGCTCATAAATGACTTCACCATTCAGCAAGATCGAAATGTAAGTTACTTTGGAGCCTATCTGAAAGAGTGCGTAAATTTGATCTCGTCCTGAATTTGGCTGCTGCTCTATCAGTCGGCTAATTGATGCACGAGCTGCATAAGACTCTATATCCATTACTTTTGCTTGCAATCCTGAAGCTTCAACGACAGCCACACGATCTTCAATTTTTTCCTTACGAGACGCAGCGAGCAAAACCTCAACATCTTCTTCCGAATTTGCTGCCGATCCAATCACGCAGAAATCCAAACTAACTTCATCCATCGCAAATGGAATATATTGGTTTGCTTCAGATTCGACTTGCACCTCAAGTGCCTGCTCACTCAAATTTGCAGCCAGGATAATTTTTTTTGTAATGACGGCAGACGCAGGCATCGCCAATGCGACACTTTTGACACTGGAGCCACTTTTTTTAATTACTTTGCGAATTGCTTCGGAAACTTGTTCGATATTTTCGATGTTGCCATCAACAACCGCACCTTTTGGCAGCGGTTCAGAAGCGCATCTTTCCAGTTTATAGGAGTTATCGCCAATTTTTGAGAGCTCAACAATTTTGACGTCAGACGTGCTTATATCCAAACCAACCAAGGGCGGATTCTTTTTTCCAAGCAATGATGCCAGATCTAAAGCCAAGGATATCCCCTCAAAAATTAATACTCATTTTATGATGTTCAACAATTACTTAATACAAAATCGCGCTGCGCAATACACCATGGATAATTAAATTTTCTTTTAAAAACCGCCATTTAGGACGCATTTATCAAAGCTTACATTAAATCGTAGCAATAAGACTCTTGTTATGTAAAGCATTTTCCACAAAGCATTGCATAATTACGTTGCCAAATATCCACTTATATCAGATACATGTTTGCCAATTTTCTCAATTAATCACCTGCGGCTATAATACTCACTGCCTTTTAACGTCTGAATTGCCATCAATGTCCGCCACTAAAATTCAAGAAACCGATCAAGATCAAGAAAAAAAACCATCAACGAATACGCTATTTGTTCGCATTTTTATTGGCCTTAGCGGCGCATTATTAGGGTTGGTTTTCGCCACCGTTTTGGTTATTGGCTTCGCGTTAACCATGGCCTACCCAAACTTGCCAGAAATCGATGCCATTACAAGCTATCGCCCTAAAATGCCCTTACGCGTATTTTCTGCCGATAATATGCTAATCGCAGAGTTTGGGGAAGAGCGCCGTAATGTCGTGAGATTTGCTGAAATTCCAGAAATAATGAAGAAAGCCGTACTTGCAATTGAGGATGATCGATTTTATGAACATGGTGGCGTTGATTATCTAGGAATCGCCCGAGCAACTTTGCACAACCTAATGGGAGGGGCGAAACAAGGCGCGTCGACCATCACACAACAAGTTGCCAGGAATTTCTTCTTATCAAGTGAGCAAACCTTCAAACGCAAGATTTATGAAATTTTACTAGCGTGGAAGATAGAACAAAACCTGAGCAAGGATCAAATTCTCGAAGTTTACATGAACCAAATTTATCTCGGGCAAAGAGCCTATGGCTTTTCATCGGCGGCACAGATTTATTTTGGAAAGAGCCTAAAAGAGATCAGTATTGCAGAAGCTGCAATGCTAGCAGGCTTGCCTAAAGCACCTTCTGCTTACAATCCAGTCGCGAATCCAAAGCGCGCCACTGTTCGTCAGCAATACATTTTGCAACGTATGAAACAATTAGGTTACATTTCCGAGGCGCAATTTGAAACAGCCAAGGTAGAGAAGTTGCGCGTCAAGACGGATAGTGGTGAATTTGGCATCCATGCAGAATATGTCGCCGAAATGGCCCGTCAGCTAGTTTATGAGCAATTTAAGGAAGAGACCTACACGCGTGGATTAAATGTTTACACAACAATTACCAAATCGGATCAGGACGCTGCTTATTTAGCCCTGCGCAAAGGTGTCATGGACTATGAAAAGCGTCACGGATATCGCGGTCCTGAGGCGATTATTGAGATTCCTATCAGTAAAGATGCAGCGGACGAGGTGATCGAGGCAGAATTAGCCAAGCATCCCGATAGCGATGACATTATTGCGGCAATGGTCCTCGACGCAACCGCCAAATCAGTAAAGGCGGTGCTGTCTTCCGGCGAAGAGATACAAATGAGCGGAACAGACCTCGCCTTTGCTGCCAGCGGCCTGTTGACTACGGCTCCGGCAAACAAGCGGATACAACGTGGTGCGGTCATACGCGTGATGTTAGAAGGAAAAAATTGGGCTATTACCCAGATACCAGAAGTACAATCGGCCTTTGTGGCGGCAAGTACTACTGACGGTGCGATTAGAGCACTCGTCGGTGGATTTGATTACAACATTAACAAATTCAACCATGTCAATCAGGCTTGGCGTCAACCTGGCTCTAGCTTTAAACCTTTCATTTACTCTTCTTCGCTAGAAAAGGGACTGTCTCCCTCCACTATTATCAATGATGCACCGATCAGTTTTGATGCCGGGCAAACGGGAGGGCAAGCGTGGGAGCCCAAAAATTACGATGGTAAATATGAAGGCCCAATGACCATGCGCAAAGGACTGACCAAGTCCAAGAACATGATCTCTATCAGGATTCTCAATAAAGTTGGTGCCAAATATGGGCAAGAGTACACCACCCGCTTTGGATTCCTCCCTGAAAAAAATCCACCTTACTTGACTCTGGCACTTGGCGCTGGCGCGGTCACTCCGTTGCAAATGGCTGGCGCCTACGCTGTATTTGCCAATGGTGGCTACAAGATCAATCCTTATTTGATCTCGAAAATTACCGATACGAACGGCAAGGTGCTGTCACAGGCGATTCCAGATCAAGCGGGAAATGAAGATAATCGCGTGATCGATGAACGCAATGCGTTTTTAATGGATAGCATGCTGAAAGATGTCGTACGCTTTGGCACCGCGACGAAAGCATTGATTTTGAAACGCCCTGATATTGCCGGAAAAACTGGCACGACCAATGACTCTTTTGATGCCTGGTTCGCTGGCTATCAATCAAAATTAGTAGGCATTGCGTGGATAGGCTACGACCAACCAAGAAATCTCGGGAACAAGGAAACAGGCGGAGGTCTGGCGCTACCGATATGGATAGGCTACATGCAAAAGGCGTTAAAAGAAATCCCGATAGAGGAACGGCCAATTCCTAACGGTATAATTCAGGCCGAGGGAGATTTTTTCTATGCGGAAAATCCTCCTGGTTCAGCCATTCGCGTTCTTAACGGTGGCGAACCAGGAATGATAGAAGAGTAGATTAGTTGGATACTTAAGCCGCGCCTTGTTCTTGAGCGATCTGCGTTAACGTAGCAAAAAACTCAGACCCATCGCGCGTATTACGCCAGAACTGACCGTCGTGTTTGTAATGAAAACCGCCAGAACGCGCAGCTAGCCACATCTCTTGCATCGCCGCCTGACTATTGACGATAAGTTTGGAACCGTTGTTGACGAATTCTATTTCCAGTACGTTGCCGCTGCGTTTGCAATCAACATCCAATTCATCATTATCAAACGCTTGCTCAAACATTTTCTCTACTTGTTGCAAGCATTCGTCGGCCATTCCCAGGAATTCTGTTTCTGTCATGTTACACTCCAGCGCATTATTAAATCACCATTTTATACGGTGTTGATCATTTTGAAAAAACGTACACTCATGACTCAATTTGTCGTCGCTGGCAGCATTGCCTTGCTCAGCGCATGCGGCCAAAAAGGCCCGCTCTTTATCCCTGTCAAGCCGATCCAGTCTAGCCCGGTCGAAAAGCCAGCGCCGACCTCAGTGACAGCGCCAATCAGCAGCACAAAAGACGCCAAGTAGTTAGCGCCGCCATTGACGAGATAAGGTGACGAAGGACATTCGTTGACCACAATGGAGATACCGTATCTTGACCACAAAATTAAAATTAAGTATCAGTACGCGCAACATCCATGCGCCCTCTAGGCCAAAATCGCGCCGGAAGCCGCATAAACATTGCGTGTTAAACCCAGATTTTCCATTAGGCGCACCTGCGGTGCTATTAGCATGCTGACGGCGCATTTTCGGTCATTTTTTCTGCTCTTCGTGGCAATAGCTCGCTATTGGCGCCTCATTCGCAGTAAAACTGCCTCGAAAAGTGCATCAGTCATCATTGCCATTCCTAATGGAAATTCTGGGTTAAAGAAAAAATCTCAATAAAATCATTTCAGCGAAAGCAACTCGTTCTAGCGGAAACGTAGATCAAAGCGCGCCGTAGGAATGCAGGCCAGACAAAAACATATTCACACCCAGAAATGCGAAGCTTGTCACCAGCAAACCGATCAATGCCCACCAAGCGGCTACCTGACCGCGCAGGCCTTTCATCAAACGCATGTGCAACCAGGCAGCGTAATTGAGCCAGACAATCAGCGCCCAGGTTTCTTTAGGATCCCACGACCAGTAACCGCCCCATGCTTCTGCCGCCCACAGTGCACCGAGTATTGTTGCAATCGTGAAAAAAGCAAAGCCAACCGAGATCGCCTTGTACATGACATCATCAAGCACCTCCAATGATGGCAAGCGGTCTTGCAACCAGCCTTTGGATTTCAACAAATAAGCTAACCCAACCATGGCCGCCAAAGAAAATGTCCCATAACCAATAAAGTTGGCCGGCACATGTATCTTCATCCACCAGCTTTGCAGGGCAGGAACCAGCGGCTGAATCTCGGCAGCATCACGCGATACCGTGTACCAAAGTAAAAAGCCTACCGCAGCAGCGATGACAATCAGGACAAAAGGGCCCAGCTGAAGAGTGGCGTATTGTTGTTCGTAATAAAGGTAAAACATCGCAGTGATCATCGAAAACAAAATGAAAACTTCATATAAATTCGATACCGGAATATGCCCGATATCGCTACCAATTAAATATGACTCATACCAACGCACTAATAATCCCGTGAAGCCCATTACGACTGCCGACCAGCAAAGGATGGAGCCTAGCTTCGAATTGAAATCTGAACGCGCCAGCAGACCAAGCCAATAGAAAAAAGTGGAGAAAAAGAATAAAGTGCCCATCCACAAGATTGCCGATTGGCTGGAAAATAAATATTTCAGTAAAAACTTTTTATTTGCCATCTCTAGCGATCCCTCGTAGAGATGAATGGAAAACAGCGCCAACAATGCCAGAATCAACATCAGGCTGCGGACTGGCTTCCAATGCCAGCCCAGCCAGGCGAAAGTTGGTGCAGCCAACAGCAAGATGCCTTTCTCATACACATCCATATAGGTGCCAAAGCGGTTTAGCGCATATAAAGATGCCAAGCCGAGCGTCGCTGCATAGAGCCAATCGAGCACCGACAAGCGTTTAAAAAAGCCTTGATACGGCATGTAATTTTGTGTTATTTCCATGATATTTCCAGTGCGAATGACAATGCTAGTTACGATGTGCGGGTCAGCAGTTTAATCGATTGCTTTGCTTGCCGCTTGCGCTTGCGCGGCCTCGTTTGCGTCGTGCTGACTCATCTGCTGTAAGCGTGTTTTTAGTTGCCCAAATTCTTTTTCAAAATCCAGCGTCTTGCGCTGCGAACTTAAGGCCATTAATGCGCTTGCACCGTCGCGATTATCTTTAATCCAAATCCACAAACGACGTTCGCGAATATAAAACATGGAGAACACACCAATAACCAAAAATAGGCAGCCCAAGTAAACCACATTTTGACCCGGCGAGCGAGTTATCTGGAAGACTGATGCCTTGATCTCCTCAAAGCCGGTCAACTGCAAATACACCGGGGCGCCATAAAAGAAAGAATCAGACAAAGCGCTGGTTGCGGATTGTAAAAAGCGAGCATGCTTCTCGTCCAACTCAATCTCTGGCAAACCGTCATTGACACGAGCAAGTTGCCATAAATCCCACATGCTTCCATTCAGAATTTTCATAAAAACATCAGCGGCCTTGCCCTGCTCTGCTTCAGGAATTTGCTGCAAAAATTGTGAAATCGCGACAAAGCCAGCAATCGGCGGCGAGGCTGCTGCTGCCGCAGAGCGCTGTCCGGCAAAAATCAACATACCTTTTTTCGCGGACTCAGCCAATTGCGCTTGCATACTATCCGGACTCGCATCGGGCAAAGCGCGGCGCGCATATTTCTGCGCCGCAGCCTCACGTAACGCCGGATCAAGCAAAGCAGCCCGAATGCGCATCCATTCGTTGACGGTATCGTCATCGTCAGCGGGAATCCGCAAATATCGGAACGCTTCACCGGGACTGTCGCGGGTACCGGCCAGAAATACCCATGCACCATCGACTGACACAGGCTGCATATAATTGTGAAACTCTCTCGCTTGCCCGGTTTTGTCGCGCAATTTGTATTGCACGCTAGGACCGACATTTTTTAAGTCTTTGCTATTCGCATTCTTAGCAGCAGAACCTGTGTGCTTATCCAAATCGGCAGAAAATTGCTCATTGAAGTTTTTCTTGGTATTTACTGCACGCAGATCCTGACCATTGCGCGACATGTTCTCAACATTGAATGGCCGAAAGCCTGACCACTCTATGCTGTAGTCGTTGCCACCGTTAGTAACGCCCAGCGGGGTTGTTGCACCGACATCCCCTTTGATGTCAAAGCTAGTCGCTTTACTACCCTGCATAGGATGCGCCTTCAACCTTAGATGACTACCACCGTCTTCAAAACTGGATTGAAACACCGCGATCCCCTTGTAGATCAACGGCTGATTCACCTTGATCGTGGCAGCAAAAATTTTGCCAGTCTCATGGTCTTTAATCATCACTTCACTCGCAAACAACTTAGGCATGCCAGTCGAGTAATAATCAATAATGAATTTATTAAGTTGTATGGTGAAGGGCAAATCCTGAATCAGAACACCACTTGGTTGAGGAATGATGGCGGTACTACTGCTAGCACCTTCCGGAATCATGGTGTTGCCACGGAACGTAGGTGTACCCAACGCCAGTCTATGCTGCGGCGGGATTTTGGCGATGATGCCATTGCCGTCGAAAGGCACTTTACCCATAAACCACTGCTGAAAACGGATGGCCAGATCTGAATCAAGCAAACCGCCTACGCAAATAATGACGATGGCGCTGTGCGCGAAAATATAGCCCCATTTGTTGGCAGCTCCTTGCTTAGCGGCGATGAGAGTCGCATTTTCTTTCTCAACTATTTTGGATTGGTAACCAAACTCGTTAATATGCTTAGTAATTTTCAATACCAGGTCGCTACGTTGGAATGGGCTATTCCATTCGGATCGGTGATGAAAATTGCGCAGAGATTGTTCGCGCACGTTTTCGCGCCAGCTGCGCATGTCTTTCAGCATCTTGGGCGCATTACGTATCAGACACAAGCTGGTTGAAAGCACCAGAAATGTCATGATCATCAAAAACCACCAAGCCGAATACAGCGAATACAGACTAAGTTTGTTAAATACTTCGAACCAAAACGGCCCAAATTGATTGACATAATTGGGCATGGGCTCATTTTGCTTGAGTACCGTGCCGATGACGGAGGTGATTGCAATCAACGTTAATAGACTGATGGCAAAACGCATCGACGAGAGTAGCTCGACCAAATTTGCCAACCACCGTCTTTGCGTGCGTATTGTCATTCCGGCTGTTGTTGGTTCAGTTTCCATAGTTTTCCAAAAAAACAAAAGGGGATGGCTTTTGCCACCCCCTTCGTTAATCTTAATATTGTTGAGCGATTCTGCTTCTTGCTACAGCAATCAGAAATTACTTGAGACCAGCGACATAATCTGCGACTGCCTTCATCTCATCATCGGACATACGCTTGGAAATCGTCGTCATCTGCACGCTGTTCTTACGCACGCCTGTGCGAAAATTTGTCAACTGTGCAACGGTGTAGTCTTGGTGCTGACCAGCAATGCGTGGGAATTGGGCCGGAATACCAGCGCCGTTCGGGCTGTGACAACCCGCACATGCCGGGACATTTTTCTCAGCGATACCACCGCGATAAATCTGTTTACCCAACTCAACGATTTCTTTGTTTTTAGCAGAACCAGGTTTGGATTTTTGCGCCGATAGGTAGCTGGCGACGTTCTTCATATCGTCTGCCGTCATCGCTTTTGCAAAAGTACTCATCACAGCATTGTTACGGTCCGGGCCTTTAAAGTTATCTAATTGCTTAGCGATATAGGCTTCGTGCTGACCTGCCAATTTAGGATTCACGCTGATAGTAGAATTACCAGCCGCGCCATGGCAGGAAACGCAAGCAACGATACCGCGACCAGCATCACCATTGGTGTACAAGGCTTCGCCCTTGGCTGGATCAGCCTTTGCGGGGGCGGCATGTTCATTAGCATGAGTCAATGTGGAAAACGCCAGCAATGCGATGCTAACGGTCTTGAGAAAAGGTAAAAAAGCACGGTTCATTCAAACACCCTGAGACTAAATAATGGAAATCTGCCCTATTGGCGACAAAAATAGCTAATTCGCTAGGCAGCACGTTCGCGACTGCCCAATGTCTAACCCCTTATTGTACAATAGCTTCAAAGGAAATGTTGGCTATTCAGGACGTGTGGAGCCTGAACACAGCGGCATTTTTAAGCGAATTCGCGCATTTTCGTTGTATTTTTTCACGCATTTATCATTATTGGCCTCAATTTATGTCTATCCTCTGGCAAGCTCGTTTCCTTACGACGGTCAATCATCTTCGCAACCTGCCTACACTTCAAGTCCCTGAAGTCGCCTTCGCAGGTCGCTCCAACGCGGGGAAATCTACTGCCATCAATATTCTGTGTAATCAGAAAAAACTTTGCTTCGCATCCAAAACACCTGGGCGCACGCAACATATTAATTATTTCTCTATCGGTGGCTCACACGTTGCGCAGCATCGCAAGGACGCCACAATTATCGAAGATATACGTGCGTTACTCGTTGATTTGCCTGGTTATGGCTATGCGGAAGTTCCTGGTGCTGCGAAAAATCATTGGAACCAATTGCTCGGTGAATATGTACAGAGACGCGAACAATTATCGGCACTCATCTTGATCATGGATTCACGTCGCCCATTTACCGATCTGGATCGTCAAATGCTGGAATGGTTTGCGCCGACCGGTCGCCCTGTGCATTGTCTTTTGACCAAAGCAGATAAGCTTAATCGCAACGAAGCGACGAATGCATTGCGATTGACCAACACCGTGTTGGCCAGCTACACCGATGAACACGGCGTGCCATTTCCATTTACTGCACAATTGTTTTCTTCACTCAAGCGCATCGGCATTGAAGAAGCGGATGCAAAGATCCAGCAACTGACGGCATTGGATCAACCCTTTGTTAAACGGGAAGGCAGTTCGATCGAGTCATCTGAATCCAATGCCAGTTCAGATAACGAATTAACATAAAAAAACCCCAGCACAAACCTCGTGCCGGGGAAATAACGCCTTATCGAAAAAAACGAAAGGCGCCCACTCAGGGAGATGAAGTGGTAGGCGGTATACCTGTTCAATCAGAGCCGACTTCATCAAAATAGTTTCATTAATATGAATAATATTTTTTGGTAACGCATCATGCCTAACAATAAACCCGCACAATTTCCTGCCATTCGTATGCGTCGTATGCGCCGCGATGCTTTCTCTCGCGCCTTGATGCGTGAGAATCATGTCACCGCATCTGATTTAATCTACCCGGTCTTTGTCATTGACGGTCACAATTTAAGCGAAAAAGTCGCCTCGATGCCTGGTGTTGAGCGTGTCTCGATTGATGTTTTACTGAGTGTTGCCGAAGATTGCGTCACATTGGGTATTCCTGTTCTGGCTTTATTTCCATCCATCCATCCTGGTCTAAAAACACCCGATGGTATTGAGGCACTTAACCCGCAAGGATTAATTCCCCGCGCCATTCGCGAATTGAAAAATCGCTTCCCCGAGCTGGGCATTTTGACCGATGTCGCCCTCGACCCTTACACCAGTCATGGTCAGGATGGCTTAATCAATGCTGACGGCTATGTCCTCAATGACGAGACGACGGCCATGCTGGTCAAACAGGCTTTGGCTCAGGCGCAGGCAGGGGCCGACATCGTCGCCCCTAGCGACATGATGGATGGCCGGATTGGCGCGATCCGCTATGCATTGGAATCGCATGGCTATATTCATACTCGCATCATGGCCTATTCCGCCAAATATGCCTCGGCGTTCTACGGCCCTTTCCGCGATGCCGTCGGTTCTGCCACCACCTTGGGCAAGAGCGACAAAGCGAGTTACCAGATGGACCCTGCCAATAGCGATGAAGCCCTCCGTGAAGTGGCACTGGATCTGGCAGAAGGCGCGGACATGGTCATGGTCAAACCAGGCATGCCGTATCTCGATATCGTGCGGCGGGTGAAAGATGAATTTAAAGTACCCACCTTTGCCTATCAGGTCAGCGGTGAATACGCGATGATTAAAGCTGCCGCGCAAAATGGCTGGCTTGATCACAACAAGACGATGATGGAGTCGATGATGGCGTTTAAGCGCGCTGGTGCAGATGGCATCCTGACGTATTTTGCCCGCGATGTAGCGCGCTTGCTTAAGCACACTTCATAACCAGACAAGATATAACAACCCAGCATGGATATTTTTCACTTCGATGAAAATCAGGTTTTACTCAACAGTTCCGACCTTCACTCTCATGGTTTTTTATGGCTGGATGCGACGCACGATGAGGTAGCCATCGACCCGGAAAAATGGCGCGATGAGGTCGCCCGCGTGACGGGAACAGCCCTGTATGATCTCCATTTAAGGGATGCTCTCAACCTAACCCATCCGTCCTATTTTGACGCGACACAGGAATACGAAATGGTCGTATTTCGCAATCTTGCTTTGCACGGCGAGACCACATCCGTTGTTGAAACCAGTGGCGCAAGAAAAAAAATCCCCGCCGTGCTGAACAAACTGCTGACGCTGCCGGTGTCCTTCTTTCTGGTTGGCAACGCGCTCATCAGTGTGAGGTCGGCCAAGAGCCAGAGCATAGAAGCAATGCGGGCGCGTTTGCTCAGTTACAAACCAAAAGCCGATAACAACAGTCACTCAAGTCGTTTGCCCACCTCTCCGGAAGACCTGATGTTGCGGCTACTTAACGCGATGGTAGATCAGTACCTGGAATTACGGCAGCCACTTACCCAGCAACTAGATCGCTGGCAACACGCCCTTCTTGATCCACGCAAGCCTTTTAACAACTGGCTGGCCTTGCTCGATTCGCGCATAGAGTTACGCAAGCTTGATCACCTATGTGAAGAACAACACGATGCACTGCAAGAGCTGCGCGATCATTTTGTCGACACTCACGACGGCAAAACAGGCGACAACGGTCGCTCCAAGGATATGCTACTGGTGCGCACCAATGATGTGATCGAGCATATCGGGCGCGTACTCAATCATGCGCGCCGGCTCGAAGGGTCGCTGGAATCCGCAGTGCAGATCCACTTCGCCGCGATGGCGCATCGCACCAGCGAGATCATGCGTACGCTTACCGTCATTACCGCCTTATTCATGCCACTCACCTTAATCACCGGAATTTTCGGAATGAATTTCGTCCAGATGCCCATGCTAAATAATACCCAGGGGTTTTGGATCGTCATGGGAGCCATGCTTGGGTTGGTGGTGTTATTGCTGATCTATTTCCGCAGCCGACGCTATCTGGATCATAGGGCTGGCCAAGGCCGCGACTAACGATGCATACTAGTAGGTAGTATGTCGATATTTAAGCCGTTTGCGCAGTATTGGCGTGCGCTTATAAATATACTCCCCTCATTTACCTTCAATGACAGGCAAGAGCAAGCATGCAAGAATATACTTTTCTCTGGCACGATTACGAAACCTTCGGCGCACAAGCCAGGCGCGATAGGCCAGCGCAATTTGCTGCCATCCGCACTGATGCCGATCTCAATGAAATCGGCGAACCCATCATGCTGTATTGCCAGCCGGCGAATGACTTTTTACCTGACCCGCAATCCTGTTTGATCACTGGCATCACACCGCAAATCTGTCTTGAACGCGGGATTCCTGAATGCCAATTTGCGGCAAAGATCGAACACGAGCTCGCACAGACGGGCACCATTGGTGTCGGCTATAACACGATACGCTTCGATGATGAAATCACGCGCTTTATGTTCTGGCGCAACCTGATTGATCCGTATGCGCGCGAGTGGCAAAACAATTGCGGCCGCTGGGATATTCTCGATGTGGTACGCACCACCTACGCTTTGCGACCGGAAGGAATCAATTGGCCGAGCAACGCAGAAGGCAAGCCCAGCTTTCGACTTGAGCACCTGACAGCCGCCAACGGGCTATCGCACGAGGCGGCTCATGATGCGCTATCGGATGTGCGCGCAACGATCGCGCTGGCAAGACTCATCAAAGATAAGCAACCCAAGTTATTTGAATTTTGCCTTGCCTTGCACAAAAAAGAACGCGTGGCTGCTGAGATTGGCCTGCCGGTCAAAAAACCCTTCCTGCATGTCTCAGGCATGATTCCGGTCGAACGCGGCTGCATCACTGCGGTGTGGCCACTCGCGACGCATCCACAGAACAAGAACGAGGTCATTGTGTGGGATCTCAACGTTGACCCTAGCGAACTTTTTACTTTGGATGCAACAAGCATTAAGCAGCGCATGTTCAGCAAAGCTGATGCCCTGCCTGAGGGCGTGACACGCCTGCCGATCAAGAGCATTCATCTGAACAAATCTCCTATCGTCATTAGCAACCTAAAGACCTTGAGTGCAGAACGTGCCGCGCACTGGGGCCTGGATATGCAACAGGTGCATGCACATGCCGCTTTGGCAGCAAAGGCACCGGATATGACAGCGATCTGGGAAACAATCTTTTCACGCAGTATGGCTGGCGATGTCGATGTGGACGAAGACTTATACGGCGGCTTTATTGGCGCT
>JACMRF010000129.1 GCA_014376575.1 Undibacterium sp. | reverse complement strand
GTTGCCGGCCATGCGAGAGGCTTTTAACAAGATTGGCGTGAAATCCAAACAAAACGATTCTGATGCTGAAATTAACTTTATCGTGTCGATTCTAATGGCGGTAACTGGCATTTACTCGAAACAAGACCTTCCTGACTCAGCGAGATATCTCCATACAGAGCAGGGTAAACACATCCATTATGCAGAGGCCCACGAGATATTGGAGCGACTTAAAATAAGTGAAGGATTTTCGGATGGACCGCTAAATCTCGGTGGACTAACTGAGAACAGGGAAAACCTCAGCAACAAGACCTTCCTGGCTGTGGCATTCATCGAGGAAAGGTACGGAAAAAAAATTAACGTAAAAACGATTGCAGCAGATCATCGCTCTGCGAACGGAGGTAGTTACACACACTTCAAATTAAGGGAATGTCTTAGACCAGAAAACACTGGTACGGTTCCTAAAGAAGGAGATCCGCATCCAACGGAAATCACGCTGCATTCTGTTGATGGTAAATTTCATCCTTTAATTAAAGACAGTTCCCCGTACAACCCGTATTTAAGCCCAGAAGTGCGTCTAAAATTAAAATCGTTTTCGGGATTGGTAGCTAGTAAGTGGGCTGACAAAAAATGCCCCCAACGTAAGGAAATGCGAAACCTTAGCCCCGAAGGCTTAGCTCAAAGAGTTGAGGCGATGAAGTCAAAGGATTGGGTTAAGAGCGAGACTGACGACGCTGTAATGAGTGAGCACTACAAACGGTCGAATCTAATGAATTGTTCCAAAGGCAATTACACATTACGGTATCGTTTTAAAAATAAGCTATTTCCTGGAGGCTATGCGATAAAAGAAAGTAATAAGCTTGTAAACAGTAGGCCCCATACACGATTTTCCGACTTTACCGATCCGGAGATACTTGAAAAACTCGATGGGGCGAGAGGCCGCAAGTTTACTGGAGCGCTCAAGCGTGACCATGACAGGGCTCTAAAGGTAGCTCAATACAATGCGGATAAGCTTGAGCGCCCCATCCCACCGTCGCCAAAGGTGATACAGACTAATGACCAGATTAAGTCTTTTTCGGACAACCTTGAGCGCGCGTTAGCCCACTTAACGACAATTGAATTGGGAAATGTCGATAGCACTTCTCCATTGGCCATATCCTGTAAAACAGTTCGAATGCATTTAACGTGTGCAAATCAGGAATATCACAAAGCGCTGATTAATGGTGATGAAAACAAACTAAGAGCGTCACTTGAAAAGTGTCAAAGCGCTCTTGCACTTTGCGTCAGTACTCCTTTGCCAACAGTTCACCCCCCTGTTGGGCTTTTAACGGAACGCGATAATGATGACGCAACTGCAAAAAAATTATTAGAAGAAAATTACAAGCGTTGTTTCAAATTATGTAACTTCGACGAAAATCTTACTGCCGGTTTTTCTGAGGCGCTCAAAAATATAGATTTGATAAATGTTTTAAAAGATCGTTATAATAATGTCGATGAGTACAACGGGATGTGGGGTAGATTCGTAAATGATAGTCATGGTGGTTCACGGCAGCGTAATTATGGATTTCTTGATATAGCCATAGACACCCCATTTTTAGATATATATAAAGAGCGTTTGGATTTTGTTAAACAAAAGATAGCTGCTAAAGTAGTGCCCACTACTGGTAATGATCGACAACCTGCAATAGATCGTTTGGCCGCAATAAAACTAAGCTTCGATGATTTAGAAAAATTCTATAATATGAAGGAAGCTATCAAAGATGTTGTTAAGTGTGTAAATGAAATAAAGGGTCAATTTAGTGAAGTTAATATAAATGATTTGACGGTTGCAAGGTTAGGGCCAATGCAAACTGAAGCGGCTAGGAAGAAAGCAAGCGCCAATTTTGCAAGACTTAATGAATTAAGGCCATGCTTTGCGACTAAATAGTTGACACACACTTGGAACAGAGTAAATTAGTAATTATAAGAGAGTAAGGCGGCTGTGAGTAGCAGGGACATTATAAAGATCGGCTAATATAATAATATAGCCGGCGTGAGATGACAGCACATCAGGGGTAGCTATAATGGCAAGAATCTATAATATATCCTCAGATTCAAGCACGTGTAATGGTGATTACGTCGCTCCCACTACATTGCGAACGTTTCCTGTTAAACCCGAAAAACAAAGTGTTGCATTAAAGATAAGCCGCTTGCCTTTAAGGGTTTTGCGCGCTGCAATCGGTACGAGTTCACGCAATGCTACACCGTCGCCAGCACTTGCTGCTACCAAGCCGAACGCGCTACCTTATTCAAAATTTTCTCAAAGCCAACATCCTTCGAGCGGACCAGTGCAGCCATTGAAAGCTGCATCAAGGGCTCTGGCACCATTGACGGTGGATAAGTTATACAACCCAGTAACGGGCCCGTTGATCAACAATAAAAATGAGGTGGAATCTCGTCAAGCGGCAAAAGTTTGCCGGAATTTAGTAGACGAATTGGAACATGCTCAACATATTATTTATAGTAAGGAAGGGCAATCATTATCTCTGCCGTTACAAAAGACCTTAATACGAGAGACTGAAAAAATTCGTATTCTTCTTGATAGATGTTGTCATTTAGAGGAGGTCGATTCTGACAACATGCATCAGTATCTGCGCGACAATTTCTCTGAAATCGCGTTGACTTCAAAAAAGATTCGTGATCTTTTGCCTGCAGCTAAGGTAACCAACACAACACGAAACCCCACTTTAGATGGGGTAATGGAAAATAAAGCGAGTCAGCTCTCCCATTTTTTCGACGACTTTTATACGCTTGCCAACGAAATAAAACGACACCATTACGACAGGGCGTCACAACTCCGTCTCAATGCATATGCTGATCAAGAATACAAAAATCTTGTGGCACTCGTTCCGGCGCTGGCGTTGCAGCGAAAGGGCAGTGAATTAGTAATTTCTAAAGAGTGCATTGCAACTGTCATGGCCGGTATTGAGGTGGGCTCTACGGTCATGATTGGCGGAACAGCCAGTTACACTTACACCGTTTTAAAACGTATGTTTGCCGATCTTGATGGCGATGCATGCGTTTTTAAAATGACATCTCATGCTTTAGGCGGCGGGCCGGTCGCCAAGATTAAGAATTTGTTTGGCCGTAATGGCGAGAAAAACAAGTCATTTGGCGTGCAAGGTACATCGAAATTAACTTATTCGACTGGCGATTACATCGATTATAAAAACTGGAGGGAGTATTTTAAAGCCGAAGTAATTCACGATAGTGGCAAGCGTTTGCATCTGCGATATTCTGGAAAGGCAGATGGAGGCGGTACGCAACTAAAAAAAGGCATTTATTCTGCTGTGAATTACATCGCTGGTGATTTGTTAGGGGTAAAGAATCTACAAAACAGTACTATTCCTAGAATAAACCAGAAAAAACGTGAAAAAGGCATGAATAATGCCGACCGAATAATCGCAGCATCGTTGAAATTACAAACGCGGCTACCCGGTGTAGGCGGCATATCGAAAGACAAACTGCTTTGCGACATTGTGGGTGAAGCCTACCCTCGAATTTCCGCTGCTTTGGACCAGACTGGCATTGAACCTAACTATGATGTCGGCACAAACGATAGATTTGGCAATTTAGATGTTGAACTAGACGCGAAAATTTTTAGTACAAATGCTGATTTAGTTGCATCGGCATCGCCGGCAACGCGGAAAAAAAGAGGTAGATTAACATTCGGTGGGGTCAATAAATGGGAAGGCAGTGCTAGTGTTCTGGGTTCAATGACCCTACTGCGTGGCCTTGAAGCATTAAGGGGCATGATGCGTTTCGGCGCCAGTGCAAGCGGCGATGTAATCTGCGCGCGCCAAAATATCAAGTTTTTGAGACTCAAGCCAGTGCATGAGCAGTTAGACCCTGGTTATAACCAAGATATTGCGAAGTCTGAAGAATTGCTGAAGCAGCTAGGCCTGCCATCGAAACAAAGATACTACTCCGCCGTACTCCAGGCGGACGTAAAGCCACCGCTACTGCCTAACGGAGGCGAACTAGAGCTTTCTGATAAATTTAACAATCAGTTTGATGTTCTTTACAGCCTTCGTAAAAGCTATATAGATCTCACAAAACTCTCCGGTTCTGCAAAATCGTTTGCCAATAAAAACTATCAAGAAGCGAATACGGAAGATTTCGGGGAATTCAAAACAGAACGTGATAATTTTATAGTAGAAGTGTTCGGTATAAAAGCCGACACAGCAGATAAAGATGCGAAAAAATTTCTTGATAAGCTTTTAAGTGACCCGGAATATTTTATGGTCAAAGCTTATGATGCGTTGAGCACGCGTCTTGGGCGTATTGGGGTTGATGTCTATAAAACCAAAGAATGGATGGCCACTAAACAACGCAACTTGCGTGGTAGTGACACCCAATTGAATTATATGAAATGTCGAAAAATCGACCTGATGTACGGTTCTTTGAAGAATATAATGGACGGTGTTTTTTTACCAATCAGCAAAGAAAAGCTTTTACGTGGCGCTTCGGTTCAGGCTCATAGTGAATCTGATAGCTTCACTCTTACCATAGCCGGACAAGCTCGTGCACAAATAGACATGAATCCTCTCAAGGGTATTTTAGGTAATGAATCGAATCCCACCCTACTATCTACCAGACACGCAGTAGGGAGTGACGTCAAAGGTTGGACATTTGGAGGCGGGTCTGGCCCCGGATTCAAACTTTCTTTCGCAAGTATGGATGCGCTTCTTCATCCTAACCCGGCGAGGCGAGGCATCCATCGCCATACTAAACTATCAGGTACGGCAGACGGTGTGACGCCATTAATGGTTAAACATGCAATGGAAACCATACTAAAATTTGGAGGATATTTCAACCTGATTAAGAGCGATAGTAAAATCCGCTCGAAATTTGGACTGGACAAGTCGGATGCTGCAAACGCGGAGCGTATGCAGCATAATGTTCATACCGCGAAAGATGAAGACGAAGGCTTTATCGAAGATTCGATGTTATTGGCTAAGCGAACGCTGTTGTCCGAATACACAGGGGAATACGAAATATTTCTTGGATCAAAGGCCCCCCCATCAGTCGGTAAACGTGAATACGAATTCTCACAACAATACGTGCGTTACATTTCGCGTGATACCCAACGCGCCGGAGCGACTATTGGTGTTCCAATGCAATTCACCGGCGTGCCGGTTACTCCCTCTGTTGGAGTATCAAGGACATGTGCTGACGGAAACGTTTTGCTCGAATCTTTAGGTGTTAATCTTTCTTATCAATTACTTTCTTTTAATGAAATGCAAATGGTTCTTGATAAATCAATTAACAAAAAAACACGTGATGATGATCCTGCTATTACCAAACTTGATC
>JACMRF010000128.1 GCA_014376575.1 Undibacterium sp. | reverse complement strand
CAATAATAGCGTCATCATTCATTCGTAAACTTGATGCTGCATCGATCCAGTAACCATTCCAACTGGCTGCGCGAAGTTTGGGGAAAATTTCCGTTGTGTAATCACCACCCTGGCAAGTAATAATAATATCGCATTTACTTAATGCACTAATATCATTCGCGTCTTTTAATGTTCTTTCATTTTTTGCCATCGAAGGGGCAGTGCCGCCTGCGTTTGAAGTTGAGAAAAACACTGGTTCAATGTGAGAAAAATCTCCCTCTTCCTGCATACGCTGCATCAAGACTGACCCCACCATTCCACGCCAACCTACCAGACCAACTAGTTTCATTATATTTCCCTAATAGTTGCAGGATCAACTGCGAATTATTCAACAATACTCAACGAATCAATTTTCCGGTTATCCCAAAGCCCGCACTACGGCATCACCCATTTCAATTGTGCCAACTTTAGTAGTTCCAACCTCATAAATATCTAGCGTTCGCAGACCTTGTACCAATACTTTTTTCACCGCGGTTTCTATGCGATCAGCTTGTTCCGTCCTGCCTAAAGAATAACGCAGCATCATTGCTGCTGACAATATCGTCGCAAGCGGATTTGCAATGCCTTTTCCGGCAATATCTGGCGCAGATCCATGTGATGGCTCATACAGACCTTTGTTATTCACATCCAATGATGCGGAAGGAAGCATGCCAATGGACCCCGTCAACATAGCTGCTGCGTCCGACAAGATGTCGCCGAACATATTACCCGTAACCAAGACGTCAAATTTTTTCGGTGCACGCACCAACTGCATTGCTGCGTTGTCGACGTACATATGATCAAGAGCAACATCTGGATATTCTTTATGCACATCAGTGACAATATCTTTCCAAAACTGAAAAGTCTCAAGCACATTAGATTTATCTACACTGGTTAAGCGCCTTTCCCGCTTTTGCGCTGCTTGAAACGCCACATGAGCAATGCGTCGAATCTCACCCTCAGCATAGCGCATGGTATCGAAACCTTCACGCTGTCCTTTGAAAGGTCCGTCAGGGCAAATGCGCACGCCACGTGGTTGCCCAAAATAAATATCGCCAGTCAATTCTCGGATAATTAAAATATCTAGACCCGAAACGACCTCGGGTCTCAATGTGGAAGCACCAGCGAGTTCAGGATACAAAATTGCGGGTCGAAAGTTGGCAAATAAATTAAGGTTTTTACGCAATCCTAAAATTGCTTGCTCAGGTCGCAGAGATCGCTCTAGCGTATCGTATTTCCAATCCCCCACAGACCCGAATAAGATTGCATCGGCATCCTGCGCCAATTTCAATGTAGCTTCTGGCAGAGGGTGCCCAGAAGCTTCATATCCAGCACCACCAACTGGCGCAGTTTCCATCTGAAAGGACTCGCCTAACGCATTCAACACCTTTACAGCCTGCTCTACGATTTCAGGTCCAATACCGTCACCCGGTAAAATTGCAATTTTCATATTGTTAAAGTATTCAATTAGATAGTGTTGATTAGCCAAGGCTGATCAGCGATGTGACGTTCCTCGTACGCACGTATTTTGTCTGATTGACGCAACGTCAGCCCTATATCGTCCAAGCCGTTTAGCAAACAATATTTCCGAAATGCATCAACCTCAAATAAGTAATTTGCACTTCCATTAGAGGTTGAAACAAGTTGTTTATCCAAATTAACAATCAACCGATAACCCGGAAATGCTTTCACTTCATTAAACAAGTGATCTATATTTTGCTCGGACAGAACAATCGGCAACACACCATTTTTGAAGCAGTTATTAAAAAAAATATCTGCAAAACTTGGCGCAATCAAAGCGCGAAAACCATATTGCTCTAATGCCCAAGGTGCATGCTCTCGCGAAGACCCACAGCCAAAATTTTTACGCGTTATTAAAATCGACGCACCTTGATAGCGCTGCTGATTCAAAATAAAATCAGGGTTAAGTGGACGTTTACTATTATCAATGCCGGGCTCTCCGTGGTCCAAGTAACGCCATTCGTCGAACAAATTTGGACCAAAACCGCTACGTTTTATCGATTTTAAAAATTGTTTTGGAATAATGGCATCAGTATCCACATTCGCCCTATCCATAGGGGCAACGAGCCCATCAAGTACGGTGAATTTTTCCATCATTATTTCTTCGCTGCATCTTCCATTTTTTCACCCACTTTTTTGACATCTTGACCAAAACCATGAACGGTATTGCATCCAGCTACAAAAAACATGCAAACAAAAAGTATGATTAATTTATTCATTTCACATCCTAAAAAAAGTTTAACGAAAAGTACGGACGTCAACAAAGTGTCCTGCTATTCCAGCTGCAGCAGCCATTGCAGGAGAAACTAAATGAGTACGTCCTCCTTGCCCTTGGCGCCCCTCAAAATTACGATTTGAGGTAGAAGCGCAGCGCTCACCGGGCTCCAACCTGTCCGCATTCATCGCCAAGCACATTGAACAACCAGGTTCGCGCCACTCGAAACCGGCATCACGAAAAATTTTATCCAAGCCTTCACGTTCGGCCTGGTCTTTTACCAATCCAGAACCTGGAACTACCATCGCCAACTTAACATTTGACGCACGGAACTTACCTTGCACTACAGCAGCTGCGGCGCGCAAGTCTTCAATACGCGAATTGGTACACGAACCGATAAATACTTTATCAATGCGGATATCCTCAATAGCCATATTTGGTTTCAATGCCATATAAGCCAATGCCTTTTCCATCGCATCACGCTTTACTGAATCTTTTTCTTGGTCTGGATCTGGCACTCGGCTGTCAATTGCAACCACCATTTCCGGTGACGTACCCCAAGTTACTTGTGGCTTAATTTCAGCCGCGTTAAGCGTCACGACCATATCAAACCTAGCACCGACATCCGTATGTAAATTGCGCCATGACTCAACAGCACGATCCCATTGATGCCCCGTAGGGGAGAATGGTCGCCCCCTGACATAATCAATAGTAATTTGATCGACGGCCATCATACCCGCGCGTGCACCAGCTTCAATCGCCATATTGCAAATAGTCATGCGCCCTTCCATCGAAAGACTACGGATAGTTGAACCTGCAAATTCAATCGCATAGCCAGTACCACCTGCCGTGCCAATTTTGCCGATGATCGCTAGGACAACATCTTTAGCCGTTATGCCCGCAGGCATCGAACCATCAACTTGCACTAACATTGATTTAGATTTTTTTGCGATCAAAGTTTGCGTTGCTAGGACATGTTCGACTTCAGAAGTACCAATACCATGCGCCAAACAAGCAAATGCACCGTGAGTAGAAGTATGAGAGTCGCCACAAACCACCGTCATTCCTGGCAATGTTGCACCCTGCTCTGGACCAATGACATGAACGATGCCCTGGCGCTTATCATTCATACCAAAATAGGTTAAACCGTATTGCTTAGCATTTGAGTCTAGGGTTTCGACCTGCAAACGCGAGATAGGATCATTGATCCCATTGATGCGGTCAGTAGTTGGCACGTTATGATCGGCGACTACCAAATTAGCCGACAACCTCCAAGGCTGGCGTCCTGCCAAACGAAGACCGTCAAACGCTTGCGGGCTAGTTACCTCATGCAACAAATGTCTATCAATGTACAAGATGACAGTGCCATCACCGTCCTCGTGCACCACATGCGATTCCCAAAGTTTGTCGTAAAGCGTCTTAAGCATAATCTGATATCTAAAATGGAGTAAATCGTTAAGCGTAAATTTAATTTAGCTCCCGATTATGCCACAATTGTGCGGTGCAAAACGTTACAAACCTGGCCGTGTGAGATCGCACCATATCCATATAAAAAATTTAGAAAGAGAAATTACACAAAATTTTCATCCGAAAATTGGCGCGATAATTAATTTTTTCCATTTCATATTTGGCCGAATTTTTCAATTTAACGCAATCAGGCGTCATGTGACTTTAACATCTCCACACTGTGCACGATGGCGCAATGCATGGTCCATTAGTACCAATGCGAGCATCGCCTCCGCAATTGGTGTGGCACGAATTCCCACGCATGGATCATGTCGACCAAAAGTTTCTACAAGGACGGAATTTCCATTTTTATCAATGGAGCGACGCGGTGTTCGGATGGACGAAGTCGGTTTAATTGCAATGGACACAGTAATGTCTTGACCAGTGGAGATTCCGCCAAGCACACCGCCTGAGTTATTACCAACAAAACCTTCGGGAGTCAGTTCGTCGCCATGGTTCGATCCCTTTTGCGCAATAGACTTAAAGCCAGCACCTATTTCGACACCTTTAACAGCATTGATACCCATCATTGCATATGCAATTTCGGCATCAAGTTTGTCATAGATTGGCTCACCAAGGCCGACTGGCACGTGACTCGCTATGACATCTATCCGCGCACCAATGGAGTCACCATCTCTGCGCAAGGCATCCATGTAGGCTTCCAATTGAGCAATCAGATCAAGATCATTAGTTGGCGCGAAAAAAGGATTTTGTGACACGTAATCCCAAGAATCGAAAGGAATAAGAATATCACCCAGCTGACTCATTCCCCCTTTAAAAGTTGTTCCGTATTGCTGGAGTAGCCATTTTTTTGCAATGGCGGAAGCACCGACCACGGGTGCCGTCAGACGAGCAGATGAACGCCCGCCGCCACGTGGATCACGAATTCCATATTTATGCCAATAGGTATAATCAGCATGCCCAGGGCGGAAAGTTTCTATAATATTTCCATAATCCTTACTACGCTGATCTTCATTGCGAATTAACAAAGCAATTGGCGTACCAGTAGTTTTTCCCTGATATACCCCCGACAATATCTCAACGGTGTCAGATTCTTGCCGTTGCGTGACATGTCGTGATGTACCGGGCTTTCGTCGATCTAGTTCGGGTTGTATATCAGATTCAGACAGCGACAATCCAGGTGGACATCCATCAATAACGCAACCAATTGCATGGCCATGAGATTCGCCAAAAGTTGTAACCGCAAATAAACTACCAAATGTATTACCAGACATAATATTCGCTATAGAAAATTCAAAAATTTACCCTATTTTAACAGCGATAAGTGGGCGCCAAGATCAAACAGAGCCTAAGCGGACGTGATTTTTGAAGAAAGCGCCATCAAACTACTTTTTTTCTCCAAAAATGGTGATTTCCTTTATATTCTTGTTTTATACTCTACAGCGCTTATACATCAAGCGACATTCTGATCGACGAACATCTATTTAAAAAGATAAATCCATTCTTGGAGCCACACTACAGATGAGCGCATCGACCTATTCTTCCGAAGATGATCTGATTTTTCTGGATGAGCCTGAGGCATTTGAGGCCTCCGCAATAACAAGAATAAATCCGACCTGGAGAATCATGATCATCGATGATGATCCAGATGTGCATTCTGCTACAACTTTTGCTTTGGGTAACTTGGAAATCCAACATCGCACTTTAAGCTTTTTACACGCTTATTCTGCAGCTGAAGCCCGCGACATCTTAGCAAATGAAACTGACATCGCCATCATCTTGCTAGACGTTGTCATGGAACAAGAAGATGCTGGCCTACAACTGGTCAGTCATATTCGCAAAACGTTAGGATTAGCTGACGTACGTATCATTTTAAGAACTGGGCAACCTGGATATGCACCAGAAATTGATGCTATTCGTGACTATGATATTAATGACTACAAAACGAAATCTGAACTAACCCGCACCAAGCTCTACACCGCAGTTACTTCAGCGATTCGTTCGTATGAGCAGATTTGCGCCATCTCTGCCAGCCGTCGCGGCTTAGAATTGATTATTGAAGCCAGTACTGAACTGATGGCATTACAAGGCTTACAGAATTTTGCATCCGGAGTATTAATCCAACTTTCAGGATTACTGAGAGAGCAATCGGAGGGTGTTGTCTGCACCATTCAAACTCAAGACCTCACAGTAGAAAACACTGAAAATTTGTTGATCATTGCTGCAACTAGTGCATTTTCTGAGTGGTTCAATCGACCGGTCAATGCTATGACTGACTCAGTGATACAAAATTCACTACATCAGGCAATAAAAGCAAAACAAAATTTGTATCAAAACGAATCCACCGTTCTCTACTTCGGTAACGTAGGTAGCCATGATCTCATCGTATATTTAAACACTGGCTTACATCTCAACGAGTTGGACCGACGATTACTTGAGGTGTTTTGCAGCAATGTATCGGTAGGACTGGACAATGTTATGCTGAACTCGCGTCTGCATAATTACGCGTTCTATGATCCGCTGACTGGTTTATCGAACCGACTTAAACTGTTACAAATATTGAATGAAATACTACAATCTCCACTTAAACAAAAAAGTACATTATCTCTAATTGATATTGATCATTTTGCGGAAACCAATGACGCGTTAGGTCATCAATTTGGCGATTTGCTGCTTTGCGCAGTAGCCCAACGGCTAGTAAGTCATTACGGAAAAGACTGTCAACTGGCGCGCGTGGGTAGCGACACTTTTGCATTATTGGGAAATGAAAACTTGGTACGGCCAGAAACAATCCTCGCTTTATTCACATTGCCTTTCGACGTTGATAATCAGGTAGTACAACTTTCAGCCACAATAGGATTAGTAAAACTTATTGATTGCGATAGAGATGGCTCAGAAGCATTAAAAGACACAAACATTGCTCTAAAACGCGCAAAAACACATCAACGCTCTGGCTATACTTATTTCACTCGTGATATGGGTGTGGAAATTCGCGAGCGTGTCCGTATGATGCACGCCCTGCGCGGCGCCTTCGAGAGTGAGCGCTTGTTCCTCGTATTTCAGCCGCAAGTCGACATGCGCACCGGACAAGCTCTAGGCGCTGAAGCGCTCTTGCGCTGGAAAACAGAAGAAGGAAATTTCGTTCCGCCAGATCAATTTATCCCAATTGCCGAATATTCCGGGCTCATTGTCAATATTGGTGAATGGGTTCTGCGCACCGCCTGCTATGAACTAGTGCATTTGCGCAGTTTAGGCTACACCAATTTTCAGATGGCGATTAATGTGTCGCAAGCTCAGTTTTCGCATCCCTTGTTCATGCAAACCTTACATTGCGCGCTGGAAGACTCCAAAGCGCCACCTGATTGTATTGAGTTGGAAATTACCGAATCGATGGCGATGAAAGATCCTGAGTTATTAATTAAGACATTGCATCAGATAAAGCAGCTTGGCATACATGTGTCTATCGATGACTTTGGAACAGGGTTCTCCTCTCTAAGTCACTTACAAAAACTCGACGTCGATAAACTCAAGATTGACCGTGCTTTCGTGAATGAAATTAAAGATAGTTCGGGCGATGGCAGTATTGCTAAGATGGTAGTGCAGCTAGGGCAAAGCCTGAATATGGAAATCATAGCTGAAGGAGTAGAAACCACAATGCAGGCAGAAACTCTACTCTCTTTCGGGTGCCATCTCGCTCAAGGTTACCTTTATGCTAAACCAATGACTCCCAGTGATTTACATGCGTGGCTTAAAAATAAATTACTTTGATGAAATTTTGTGATTAGCTTCTTTAAGACAAGGTGCATTCAACAAATAAACTACAGATCAAAATTTTGTTCAGCTGGACGAACCATGATGTATCTATCTTGATAGAGCAAACGACAATCCAAAATTTAACGCGTTAAATATATTCAATGCCATGACCACTACAGCGACTTCAAGGACATTTTTACCTACTGCATCGCAGTTATAGTAAAACTCTCCATCTGATTAATTAACGAATTAAAACCTCACAAATGAGATTTTGGACACATTCGTGATCCAAAATTTCATTCTGCACCAACAATTTTGCAGACTATCGCAAGTCTATGGCAAACATTCCCTATTATCCCTACAGTAGTAGCATGTACTGAAAAGTCGTAACAACTGGCTGTAGCACTTCATCAATAGCGGGCGCAGACATAACAATTTTGAAGATATCAATAATGAATCCCAACAATATTCAAACATTAAAAGAAATCAGCTCAAACTTTATTCGATGGCTTAGTAAAGCCTTTGATCAAACGGCTGCTTGGGTCACCACATTATCTTGGTGGAAGTTCTTCTTATTCGCAATCATCACAATGATTGCGGGTGCAATTTTGCAAGACACTTTATTTTCGACAGAAGAAAGTGTCGTGATTCATAAAAAACATGCACCAAACAAACCAAATGGCTCTAAACAAATCATTGATGGCGACAACAATATAGAAATTGATAGTACAGGCATTCATATCCGTAAAAATAACCTTGATGGCAAAGGTAAACAAATTGAAATTGATGAAAAAGGCATTCATATCGGGAAAGAAAGCGCGGCAGAGATTGTAGCTTCAGGTGTAGCCACGCCAACGACTCCTCCGACGCCGACGCCAAACGGTTTGAGTATAAAAAAAAATGATATCCACATTAAACTCCCACCTGAAGTTGCTCAGGAAATTAGTGATGAATTCCAAAATGCGGTCGCAGATGCTGCGGATGAAGAAGTAAAAACTTACCAGAAGAAATCTACCCAATGGTTTGTTAATTTCGTCATGTTATTGGTCTTTGGTTTATTTGGTATGAAGGCACTAATGGGTGGCAAAGTTCGCGCCGACGAAAAAGCCAAGGAAGCGAATATCGTTGCCGAAAAAGAAGCCTTGCTCAGACAAGTCAGCGAAGCACAAATGCAAATGATGCAGGCACAAGTTGAACCACACTTCCTCTTCAATACACTCGCGTCGGTAGAGTACTTAATTGAAACCGATCCGCCACGTGCTGCCGCCATGCAACGCAGTTTAATTTCCTATCTGCGTGCTGTATTACCTCAAATGCGTGAAAATGCAGCTAAAACTAATCTTGGACGTGAGGCAGACATGGTGAGATCCTACCTCGATCTACTCAAAATGCGCATGGAAGAGAGATTGGAAATTGACTTCGTCATGCCTGACGGTTTACGCAGCGCCTCGTTTCCGCCGATGATGCTGCAGTCATTGGTAGAAAATGCGATCAAACATGGCCTTGAAGTAAAAGCAGAAGGTGGCACGTTACGATTCAGAGCCGAAGTCGCACATAATAAATTGCGTGTTACGGTTGCAGACGATGGCCTGGGCTTCGGCGCCAAACCAAGCAACGGCACCGGCCTTGGTTTGCAAAACATTAGAGAACGGCTAAAACTCATCTATAAAGAAAAAGCACAAATGATCATCACGCCAAACCAACCTAGTGGCGTTTGCGTTACGATAGAGATCCCTTACGAATTAGCCAACTAAAATCTTATTGAGCTCCCTATGCCAAATGCAATTATTGCTGATGATGAAAGAATGATGCGCGACCAGTTACGCTCGCGTCTGGAGCAGGTCTGGCCAGAGTTAGAAATTTTGGCCGAAGCAAAAAATGGTGAAGAAGCCATACAAATGGTCAATACGTATCAACCCGACTTAATTTTTCTTGATATCAGAATGCCAGTTAAAACAGGGCTGGAAGCGGCAAAAGAAATTGCCAATAAAGCCCACGTCGTATTTATCACCGCTTACGATCAATATGCAATAGAGGCTTTTGATCAAGGTGCAGTTGATTATGTGTTAAAACCTGCCGATGTCGAAAGGCTATCTCGTACAGTGGAGCGATTAAAAGCACGCCTAATAAGCGCCATTCAGCCCCAAGACATGAGTGCCATATTGTCGCAACTGGCGAAACAAATGGGCAACGTTGCAAAGCCAAACTATCTTCAATGGATACAAGCCTCCATCGGCCAGGAACTACGTCTGATTCCGGTAGAAGAGATTTTATTTTTTCAATCTGATGAGAAATACACCAGAGTACAAACGGCATCGTATGAAGCTCTCATCAGAAAGCCTGTACGTGATCTCACCGAAGAACTTGACCCAGCGCTATTCTGGCAAATACACAGATCAACCTTGGTCAATGCCAAGGCGATTTCTGGCGTAGTACGCGACATGCGCGGTCGGCATCTGGTGCAAGTCAAAGGATCTACCGAAAAACTCGAAGTTAGCCGCAGTTTTGTACATTTATTCAAACAAATGTAATCAGGACGACATGCCTAAAGATCTAAAATCTAAATTATTCTAGTCGTTTCGCTACGCTAAAACTAATGACTCTGTATGCAATTTCAAAACAGCTTCCCCCTTTCACGCCACCCCGAAGACGCAACATCCATGAGTCTTTTCAAGCATTATGTGCTGAAAACCCGCATGAACAGTGCGCGGTGGGTATGTAAATTTAGATTTCTTCTTACGTTATCAGTATCAACTTAAGACGGAAGCCGTTCAAAACTAAAGAACCATGCACAAATTTGTGCTTACAAATTTAGTTAATTAATGAACACATTTTCAATTAAGACGAACATATATACCGGCCAAGCGAGATTTCGTTTGTTTCACCCCCTACTTACTACATTTCGTCGCAAGCCACTAGCAGATCATCATTTACTTGCTTAAAGTGTGAACATATAAGACATTAACGCATCGCCCATTTGGAGTTCAAAATTAAATCGACAAATAAAATATTTTATTCAATTATTTCGGCAAAATTGCTCGCCATTGGTCTCGTGATAATCACTGCAACATCACAAAGTCAAGTACACGCACAAACATTGTTTCCTGTGGCTAACCAACAAATTACAGAACGTACGGCAGAAGAAGGCCGCTTCGTTGGCAAGGATTATGTATACGATACTAGCGAATAGAGATATCAATAAAATCATGCGAAAGCACTTTAATACAGATCGATAGGTTGAGTAAAATAATGTCAGCGATACTCGCCATTTCTTATATTCAACAAAAATTTACGCAAAATATTTAAACTTGCCTAAGTTCATTTAACATATCTAGCAATCATGATTAAAAAATCTATATTTGTCGCTATATTATTATCCAGCACATTGGCGTGTACTGTTTTTTGTCAGGAATTCATTGCGATGGCACTACCAATTTCTGTGCCACAGCAAGATGGACGTGGGCTTGAGGCATCGATGGCAAGCGCTGCGACCCAATCGTCTATGACGTTAGATAGAAGCGGCATAGATAAGGCTTCAGTTCACCTACAAATTCTTCAACAAAGCACATTGCACTTCTCAGACTCAGCGCAAGCAAAAAAACCAACTATCGATGACAAAAAAACGCAAATCAAACCACAAAGTAATTCATAAGCAGTTTTTTATTTATTGGGTGGCGAGAACGACGCTGGCTTAAGGTACTAGTTTTAATATTTAACGTTTGTACTTAGGACATAGCGTGTCGGCAAAAAAATAAACCTTCGCTTATTGGTAGTTTATTTTCAATAGATGCATTACGTAATGTCTTTATTTTGTTTGCGCTTCAGATCACACTCAAATAAAGTAAAAGTTTAGTGATTATGCTTACAGTTTTAAAACTAGCTTGCATCCGCATCCAATTGACGTAAATGCGCTATTTTTTCTGCAATCTTAATTTCCATTCCACGCGGAACCGGGTGATACCATTGTTGAAACTCTATACCATCCGGCAAATACGTTTCTCCTGCAGCATAGGCACCAGGTTCATCATGCGCATATCTATATAGCTTACCGTAGCCAAGCTCTTTCATTAATTTGGTAGGCGCGTTACGCAAGTGTTCAGGCACCGTTCTTGATTTATCTTTGGCGATAAAAGCACGCACCGCGTTATAGGCTTTGTAGACAGCATTTGATTTGGCTGCACAAGCGAGATAAATTACCGCCTCCGCAAGCGCCAACTCTCCTTCTGGGGAACCCAGACGCTCATAAGTCTCTGCAGCATCCAATGTGATACGTAAGGCTCTTGGATCTGCCAAGCCGATGTCTTCGCTCGCCATTCTTATAATGCGCCGCGCCAAATAACGCGGATCAGCACCGCCATCCAACATACGTACGAACCAATATAATGAAGCGTCAGGATTGGAGCCACGCACAGATTTGTGCAAAGCGGATATTTGATCATAAAATGCATCGCCTCCTTTATCAAAGCGACGCAACGCATCGCCTAAGCACTCCGCCAACATCGGAAGATCAACTTCTGTCACTCCTTTGGCATGAGCAGCCCGTGCGCTAATATCCAGGTTATTCAACAACTTTCGCCCATCACCGTCAGCGCTAGCGATCAAACTCGCTTTTGCTTCTGGGGTAAATAACAATCCGCCCAGCTCCTTGTGGCAAGCGCGATCCACCATCATAGCCAAATCAATTTCAGTCAAAGATTTCAACACATAAACTGATGCACGAGATAACAAAGCGCCGTTAACTTCAAAAGAGGGATTCTCGGTAGTAGCACCGATCAACGTAAATAAACCACTTTCCACATGCGGTAAAAAAGCGTCTTGCTGACTCTTGTTGAAGCGGTGTACTTCATCGACAAACAAGATCGTGCGGCGCTGCGAGTTTGCCTTCAGAATCTGAGCTCGTTCTACCGCTTCACGAATATCTTTTACTCCTGACAATACAGCGGAGAGGGCAATAAACTCAAAATGAAAATCATCGGCCATCAATCTAGCCAAAGTAGTTTTTCCTACGCCCGGTGGCCCCCAAAGTATCATCGAATGTGGTTCGCCTGATTCAAAAGCGATGCGTAAAGGCTTACCACTACCGAGCAAATGCTGCTGTCCGATTACTTCGTCCAATGTAGCTGGACGCATGCGCTCAGCCAGAGGAATATTATTATGAGGTGCGCTCATTGACGAAAAATATCAGCCCCGACTGGAACGATAAATTTAAATTGATCCCCTTTGATCGTAGGATTTTTTTCAACATTTTTTAATGTGACCAGAGAAATTTGACCAAAACTATCGCGCAGTTCGAGCGCAACCGGCAATCCGTCCTTCATACCTATGCCGATATGTTCAAACTGGGTATCTTTTGTCTTTGGTATTGCCTCAAGCCATTCTAAGTCCTGCTTAATGCCAATTTCTTTCAAGGTGAAATTTTTCTCCAAATCACCCCCACCAAACAAAATTGCGGCTGGGCTTGCGCCAAGTGCACCACCTAAGGCTTTTATGGTGACCTGATTTAAGTCTTTGTCGAAGATATAGAGTTGATCTCCATCTGTTTGCAGTGTTTGTTCATAAGGTTTTAAGTACGTCCAGATAAACTTCCCTGGCCTCGCAAACATAAAGACGCCATTCGCAGTTTTACTTATCTTCGCTTTACCATCAAGCATTTTTATTTGCTGTTGAGAAAACTCACCTTTCGCACTTTTTGTATTAACTACAAAAGCTTTAAATTGCTCCAATGCGGCAGCATGCGCGATCAAAGGAAACGTAAAAACGATCAAACAGAAAAGTTTAATACGTAATAATTTTTTCAAAATAATTCCTATTCATTTTGTTTTTATTGCGACGAATCACAGTCATTTTTCGCAACACGTGAAGCTGCCATAAGTATCTGACAGGTAACTCTAGTAACTACTCAGCATTCCCAACCGGTACCAAGATTTCTCGGTTGCCATTAGATTGCATCGTAGAAACTATTCCACTCTGCTCCATTTGCTCCAATAAGCGGGCGGCGCGATTGTAACCAATGCGCAAGTGACGCTGTACAAGCGAGATGGAAGCGCGTCGGTTCTTAAGTACAATGGCAACGGCTTGATCATACAAGGCATCCGTTTCTCCACCGGTCTCGCTTGCCGGCATGCCATCAGCGCCGTCCTCTAGTACGCCGCCCTCCAAGATGCCCTCAACGTAATTCGGCTCGCCTTGTTCCTTCAAATATTTGACGACCCGATGGACTTCTTCGTCGGAAACAAACGCACCGTGAACACGTACCGGCAGACCCGTGCCTGGCGGCATATAAAGCATGTCACCCATGCCTAACAGAGCTTCAGCACCCATCTGATCGAGAATAGTCCGTGAATCAATTTTACTGCTTACCTGAAACGCAATGCGCGTCGGGATATTAGCCTTGATCAAACCCGTAATAACGTCCACTGAAGGGCGCTGAGTTGCCAAAATCAAATGTAATCCAGCGGCACGTGCTTTCTGTGCAATACGCGCAATCAGTTCTTCCACTTTTTTACCAACCACCATCATCAAGTCAGCAAGCTCATCAATGATGATGACTATCGTTGGTAATTTTTCTAGCGGTTCGGGGGCATCTGGTGTGAGACTAAATGGATTTGGAATAAGTTCCTCACGCTTCGTCGCCTCGCTAATTTTGATGTTGTAACCAGCCAGATTACGCACCCCCATCTTAGACATGAGCTTGTAACGTCTCTCCATTTCTGCAACTGCCCAGTTGAGCGCATGCGCAGCCTGACGCATGTCAGTGACCACAGGTGCCAACAAGTGAGGAATGCCTTCATACACTGACATTTCCAGCATCTTGGGATCAATCAGTATCATTCTCACGTCATTCGGATCTGATTTGTATAATAGCGACAAAATTGTGGCGTTAATGCCAACAGATTTACCGGAACCAGTCGTACCAGCCACTAGTAAATGCGGCATCTTCGCAAGATCAGCGACAACTGGATGTCCAGCAATATCCTTACCTAAAGCGACCGTCAAACTAGACGCGCTGTCATTGTAGATTTTAGAACCCAAAATCTCAGTGAGACGCACCATCTGTCTCTTCGGGTTGGGCAATTCCAACCCCATATAATTTTTACCAGGAATTGTTTCAACAACCCGTATCGAGTTGAGTGATAAAGATCGCGCCAAATCGCGCGCTAAGCCAACGATTTGGCTCCCCTTCACTCCCATTGCCGGCTCTATCTCATAGCGCGTAATAACAGGGCCTGGATATGCGGCAATCACTTTAGCTTCGACACCAAAATCAGAGAGTTTTTTCTCAATTAACCGGCTAGTGAATTCAAGTATCTCTATGCTGACAGTCTCTTGCATGGCAGGTGCATTATCCAGCAAAGATAATGGCGGTAAATTGCTATCTGGCATATCGTTAAAAAGAGAAACTTGTCGCTCTTTCTCAACCCGTTCTGACTTCTGGACAGCCACCACCTGCGGCTCAATCCGTATTGGCAGCGCTTCAACAATTTTCGCCCTTTCTTGAACGACTACTTCTTCGCGTTTAACCGCCGCACTTTGTCCAGCTTTTCGATCTTCTCTATCGGCATACTTATTTTGCACAAATTCAAATAGGGATTCAATTGCGCCACCAAGCTTTTCAGCTACCAATAGCCAGGAAATATGAAAATACAAACTTATTCCGAGTGCAAATAAGAGCAATAACAATAATGTTGATCCAGTAAAACCAAATGCAGGAGAAACAAACTTTCCAATTTCTTCCCCAACCCAACCACCCGATTTTCCTGGCAATGCAAAAGTCAGAAAACTCAAGCGAGAGTATTCAATACCCATACTACCAATTATTAAAAATACAAAACCGGCCAATTTAATAAACTTTTCGTATCCGTGTGGCTTATCTTCAGCAGATTCAGATAGCAATTGTTTATTTAACTTTCGATAGTCTCTCCATACAAATTGTATTAATGCAATACAAAACCACCATGCAGAAAGTCCAAAAATCGACAACAGTAGATTGGCTAACCAAGCACCAAATTTCCCACCAAAATTATGGATTTTTGGTACTTCTATAGAGTGAGCCCACCCTGGATCCTTTTGATCAAAGGTAATAAAAATAAGTATTAAATAAACACAAAATACAGCAAATAAAATCCATCGCGCTTCGGTCAGTAATATGACGAGGCGATTCGGCAACGGTGTGGCGGGCGCATTGCTGCTGTTGCGTGTATAGGCTTTGTTGGTATTAGTCATAGATCAGAGATAAATCAGCCAGCCACGATTGTAGGTCAAAATTGACCACAAGATAGCATGTTAGTGTCTTGTCGCCAATTCAATGTTCCATGCAAAATGGTCGCTGACATATTCGTTTATAATCTCAACCGTTGCAAAGTCTACAGCTCACCAAAACTTAATTGACTCTACCTCATTGAGTTCCTAAGATTTAATGTCATTTTTTTTGTTTCATTTCACTATTGTATTAACCTATTTTTTCAGGCACTTTTATGTCCACACCTAAACACGCTAAGGTATTGATTCTTGGTTCCGGCCCAGCAGGCTATTCTGCAGCAGTTTATGCAGCACGCGCAAATCTCAACCCTGTATTAATCACTGGCGTAGAGCAAGGCGGTCAATTGATGACAACAACGGATGTTGAAAACTGGCCAGCAGACCCTTTGGGAGTGCAAGGCCCAGAATTGATGCAACGTTTTTTGCAACACGCAGAACGATTTAATACTGAAATTATTTTTGACTATATTCATACTGCAAAATTGAATGAAAAACCGATCCGCCTTATTGGCGATCAGGCCGAATATACTTGCGACTCGCTCATTATTGCTACTGGCGCATCGGCACAATATTTAGGGCTACCATCAGAACAAGCCTTTATGGGCAAAGGTGTATCCGCCTGTGCAACTTGCGATGGATTTTTCTATCGTGGAAAAGAAGTTGCAGTAATAGGTGGCGGCAACACCGCTGTCGAAGAAGCGTTATATTTATCCAACATCGCCAGCAAAGTAACCGTCATCCACAGACGTGACAAATTTCGAGCTGAGGCAATTCTCGTTGATCGATTAATGGCAAAAGTCGCAGAAGGTAAAATCGAAGTCAAATGGAATCAAACTGTTGACGAAGTGACTGGTGACGATTCAGGCGTAACCGGTATCCGCATCAAATCAATGTTAGACAGCAGTGTAGAGTCAATTTCTTTACACGGCATTTTCATCGCCATTGGCCATAAACCCAATACCAGTATCTTTGACGGTCAACTAGATATGCACAATGGCTATATCAAGACTAAGACAGGCACAGAGGGCATGGCTACTGCAACGAATGTCCCTGGCGTATTTGCAGCGGGCGACGTGCAAGATCATATCTATCGTCAGGCGATTACCAGCGCAGGAACAGGCTGTATGGCTGCTTTAGATGCTCAGCGGTTTTTAGAAGAGTAAACTAGATAAGCGCTAACATGTCCGCATCATTGAAAAATTTTGCTGACCTTAAACACCTAGGTCAGCAATTAAAACAACAGGAAGATGCGCGACTGCGTGCTGACGCTGAACGCTTAAGAATCGAGAAAATGATCGAGCTAGAAACCAACATCTTTCGTTCGAGTGTTGGGAGTATTTCCCCATTAAAAATAGCAGAAAAACACTTACACGCAAGACCTCGACCAGAACCACTTCCATTTCATCATCTTGCCGACGAGCGAGCTGCGCTTCAAGAATCACTGTCGGACGATTTTAATGCAGACTCACTGCTTGAAACCGACGAAAACCTTAGCTATACGAGAAAAGGCATAGGAATAGATGTCGCAAAAAAATTACGTAAAGGCGATTGGGTTATTCAAGCACAGCTAGATTTGCATGGAATGCGAAGAGATCAAGCCCGAGACAGCCTAGGTGAATTTTTGCGCAAATGCAGTCGAAACGGAACACGATGTGTACGCATTATTCACGGTAAAGGCTTGGGATCAATTAATAAAGAACCTGTCCTAAAAAACAAAGTGCGCAATTGGCTGATACAAAAGGACGAAGTACTTGCGTTTAGCCAAGCCACCGCGGCGGATGGCGGCTCTGGCGCTTTGATCGTACTTCTTAAATGACGAATTCAAAAATTGATCAGAATTAATTGGTCAAACGGCATCAGACCCTGTTTCACCTGTGCGTATACGTATCACCTGCTCCACATTCTGTACAAAAATTTTGCCGTCTCCAATCTTGCCCGTATGTGCCGCTTTTATGATGGCATCGACGACTTGATCGCAAATATTGTCGTCTATTACTACTTCAACCTTAATTTTTGGCAAAAAATCAACTACATACTCGGCACCACGATAAAGCTCAGTATGCCCCTTCTGCCGTCCAAAACCTTTAACTTCCGTAACCGTCAGGCCAGTCACCCCAACTTCAGCCAATGCTTCTCGAACCTCATCAAGTTTGAAAGGTTTGATCACTGCGGTAATTTGTTTCATAGCTACTCCAAGAGAAAACAGTTTTTTGAAAATTAATCGCGAAATTTTGATGTAATTGGATAGCGCCAATCACGCCCGAATGCACGATGTGTAATGCGAATTCCTACTGGCGCCTGACGTCTTTTATATTCATTAATTTTTATCAGTCGTGTAATACGCTCAACATCCTCTTCGCGATAACCTGCGGCAACGATGTCAGCACGTGCCATGTTTTCCTCCATATACAGAGCCATAATTCCATCCAGAATATCATACGGCGGCAATGAGTCCTGGTCCTTCTGGTCGGGACGAAGCTCGGCAGATGGGGCACGATTTAAAATACGCTGAGGGATCACCTCAGACAAAGCATTACGGTATGCGCAAAGTCGATAGACCATCGTTTTAGCAATATCTTTGATCACCGCAAATCCTCCCGCCATGTCTCCATACAACGTGCAATAACCAACAGCCATTTCGCTCTTATTCCCGGTCGTCAATACTATCGTGCCGTATTTGTTCGATAATGCCATCAAAATGGTACCGCGAATCCGAGCCTGAATATTTTCCTCGGTGGCATCTTCAGCCAAACCAGAGAATTCCTGTCGAAGCGTAGTACGAAATGCTTCAAAACAATTATTAATAGGAATCTCATCGTAACGGACACCGAGACGTTTTGCCATATCACGCGAATCTAACCAAGAGATATCAGCCGTATATGGCGAAGGCATCATAATTGTCCTGACTCTATTGGCGCCTAGGGCATCGACCGCAATTGCTAATGTTAACGCAGAATCTACGCCGCCAGAAAATCCAATCAAAACACCTGTAAAACCATTTTTTGTCACGTAATCATGGACACCTAAAACCAACGCATTATAAATTTGTGCATCAATTGACAAAGGTTCAGCGAGCGTCTCTTTCATCGGACTTGGGCCATCAAAATCAATGACTTTCAAATCTTCCTGACAATGATGAAGACTTGCACAGATATTCCCTTCTTGAGACATCACAAAAGAATTTCCATCAAAAATCAACTCATCCTGACCGCCAACCAAGTTTGCGTACACTAAAGACATTCCTTGCGAAACAACATTTGCACGCATTACCTCGAGCCGAAGATGTGGTTTATTCATGTGAAATGGCGATCCATTTGGCACTAGTAATACCTGCGCACCAGCTTCACGCGCGCGCCGCGGAGCCTCTGAGTACCACGTATCCTCGCAAATATTTATTCCGAAACAAGTTCCCTTAACCTCAAACACAACCGCTTTATCAGATGAAGAAAAATAACGTTTTTCATCAAAAACCATGTTGTTTGGCAATTCATATTTGCTATAAGTTACGAGGATTTCTCCGTTAACCAATACCGAAACTGCATTTAATCGCAAGCCCTCCTGTTCAAAAGGATGCCCGACCAGAACATGGACATCCGTAAATTTAGCCAGCCGAACGGCAAGTTCAGCCAAAGCTATTTTAGATTTTGCGTAAAATGCATTACGCAGCAATAAATCTTCAGGGGGATAACCGACCAGAGAAAGCTCTGGTGTAACCACAATATCTGCGCCTTGTGCAGCAGCACGCTCGACATAATTCATAATCTGTAACGCGTTGCCGATAAGATCACCGACTATGCTGTTCATTTGGGCTATCGCAATTTTTACTATCATAGTGGCTAAATCTGGATTAAATAAAAAATGAATGTAACTTCTGAACAACCGCATTATCGCATGCGCATCCTCCGTTCTTTGGCGGATGTAAATCAAAAACAATGGGATGAATTACTCCACACACAAATAGGTGCAAATCCCTTTTTATCTTATGCTTTTTTGCATGCGCTACACGAATCTGGATCTGCATCTGAACAAACTGGTTGGAGACCATGTTATATCAGCCTTTGGGATGACAATTTGTTAGTTGCAGCATTACCCCTATACGAAAAAAATCATTCCTACGGCGAGTACGTTTTTGATTGGGCCTGGGCAGATGCATACCATCAGCACGGACTCCATTATTACCCAAAACTACTTTCAGCGATTCCGTTCACTCCGGTGAGTGGAACACGGTTAATTGCAAGGGATATAGCGACGCGACAAGCGCTACTTGACGAGTTAATACACTACCAAGCTTCGATGAACTATTCGTCTACGCACATACTATTTCCGACGCAAGAAGAAGCGACGCTACTAAGCAATGCCGGCTTTTTACTACGACAGGGAATTCAATTTCATTGGGAAAATCAGTCTTACTCAAATTTTGACGCGTTTCTATCAAGCCTTGAGCAAAAAAAACGAAAAAATATTCGCGCTGAAAGACGCAAAGTGGTCGAAATGGGTATCAAATTTCAGCACATCTGCGGCGCTAGTATCCGAGAGGAAGATTGGCATTTTTTTAAACGCTGTTATGACGCAACTTATTTAGAGCATCGTTCATCGCCCTACTTGAACTTAGATTTCTTTCTCCGCATAGGCATGTCAATGCCCGAAAATATTCATCTTATTGTTGCAATGCGTAATGAAATACCAATCGCAGCATCGCTATTGATTCACGACAAAAAAACTGTTTATGGACGGTATTGGGGCTGTATTGAACATATTCCTTGTCTTCACTTTGAAACAGCGTATTACCAATCGATTGAATTTTGTATCGAAAATCAAATCAAAATCTTCGAGGGCGGAGCACAAGGCGAGCACAAGATGGCGAGAGGCTTTCTACCAACAAAAACTTTTTCCGTTCACCACTTGGCTGAAGAGAAATTTTCAGATGCGGTCGCCCATTTTTTGGAGCGTGAGGCAGGTGGCATTGATAGCTACCTCAATGAACTCGATGAAAGAACACCTTTCAAGCAATCCAAGAAGAGTTAAATTTCCATCATTCCCTAAGGAAATACTTGAAATTTAATTCGCGGCAAGGCATCCTATTGATATGATCACGACCATACATTCGCCAATATCAAGCATTGGAACAAAATCACTTATGAGACGTGTCGGACGTTTTTCTATCACTGACAAACTCGGCAAAGGCGCAAACGGCACTGTATTTTTAGGTCACGATCCCGTCATTGACCGTGCTGTTGCGATTAAAATTCTCGGGCCGGTCATAGGTATAGCGGACAAAAAACAACGAGAAAAGCACTTCATCAATGAAGCTAGGGCAGCAGGTAGGCTTTCGCATCCTAATATCGTGACAATTTACGATGCGTCTAGCGAAGGTGGGACAACATTTATTGCAATGGAATTCTTACAGGGGCAAGATTTACGCGAACTCATGGCGGGAGGGCGGCGTTTTAACATCATAGAAATAGCCAACATCATCAGCAAAGTTGCGGCTGCTCTTGCTTATGCGCACGAAAATGGAGTCATTCATCGCGACATTAAACCAGCAAATATTTTCATATTGCCGAACAATCAGCCCAAAGTGGTCGACTTTGGTATTGCACGCGCACCCAGTCGAATTCTCGACGATGATGGCCAACCTGCTCAAACTCTATTCAATAACAATGTTATGGGGACGCCCAATTACATGTCCCCAGAACAGGCGATGGGGCAACAAGTCAACGCCATGACTGATGTTTATTCTCTAGGTGCATTAATGTATGAAATGCTGACACTGCAAAAACCATTTCAGTCTAACGATATTGATAAATTACTGGACCAGATTGCCCATAAGACACCTAAATCACCCTCAGAAATTAGTCCAAACATACCTGAAAAATTGTCGTTTATTGTGATGAAAGCAATGCAAAAAGACCCTGCATTGCGTTACTCTAGT
>JACMRF010000127.1 GCA_014376575.1 Undibacterium sp. | reverse complement strand
TTTACGTTAAGCATACAAGCCATCGAGCAATTAAGCGACCTGTCTATTTCTAGAAAATGCTGGCTTTTCGCCAAGTACGAAGACGACGTGTGTTGCGTGTTGATCAAACAATTCATGAAGTGCCCGAAGTTTTGATCGTCACAACATATCAAATCTTCAGCACTAACACGCAACACCTGATTGGATGGTTGGGCTTTTAGCCCGCCATCAACCGGGGGGGCTTATATTTAACTCAGATTTCCATTAGAACGCTGTCATTTCGTAGAAACACTGACGAAGTATGGCTTCCAAGGGAATAAAGCCATCGCGCTTTGAGTGAAAACGCTACAGCGTCAATTGCCCATCTGACGCGCGTCCTAGCGTTTTCGTTAGTTTAGTGAGATAACCACCTCATAACGAAAAATTTGGATTTAATTTTACTTTTTTTCCCAGAATTTCCATTAGGATTGGCAATGATGATGGAAGCACTTTTCGAGGCAGTTTTGCTACGAATGAGGTGCCAATCGCGAGCTATTGGCAACGAAGATCAGAAAAAATGACCGCACTCCTAATGGAAAATCTTGGTTTATGCTTGATGGTCGTCTCAAATAAAAAAATCCCTAGCACTTTCTTAGGAATTTTTTTGCAGAATAGGTAGAACTTTACAGAATTTTGGTGCCCATCCACCAAGCGATCGCTGATACAAAAGCGGATGCCGGAATCGTCAGAACCCACGCCCACATAATATTACCGGCCACACCCCAACGTACGGCGGACATTTTCTGAGCAGAACCGACACCAACAATTGCACCAGTGACAGTATGGGTAGTCGATACAGGAATTCCTAGAGCGGTGGCCATAAACAGTGTAATGGCACCACCGGTCTCAGCACAGAAGCCACCAACAGGCTTAAGTTTGGTAATTTTTTGCCCCATGGTTTTGACGATACGCCAACCACCGAAGAGCGTGCCTAAGCCTATCGCGGTATAGCAGCAAATAACGACCCACCAAGGTGGCATTTTATCGGCTTGGCTAGAATACCCTGCGGAGATCAGCAACATCCAGATAATCCCCATGGTCTTTTGAGCGTCATTACCACCATGCCCAAGACTGAACATTGAAGCAGAAACTAATTGCAAACGACGAAACCATTTATCGACTTTACGTGGCGTAGATTTGACAAACAACCAAGACACAATCAGCATCATTAAAGAACCAAGTAAAAACCCCAACAGTGGTGACACCACAATAAAAATAATCGTTTTGTATAGACCTGCAGAAATCAGCGCGCCAGTACCGGCCTTGGCCACAGCCGCACCAACCAAGCCGCCTATCAAAGCGTGCGACGAGGAGGATGGAATACCAAAATACCAGGTAACAAAATTCCAGCAAATAGCACCAACCAAAGCACCGAAAATCACATAATGATCAACAATCGCAGGGTCAATCGTTCCCTTACCGATAGTGGTGGCTACCGTCAACGGGAATACAAGGATGGCAAGTACATTAAAAAATGCGGCCATCGCAACTGCTTGTTGCGGTTTGAGTACGCCAGTAGAGACCACGGTAGCAATTGCATTTGCCGCATCGTGAAAGCCGTTCATAAAATCAAATAACAGAGCTAATATCACCAAAAATACGATGACATACATGCTCATATGGAAGGTTTGCATAGGGATCACTTCTCTTTTAGACTCACTCAGTAATGAGAGAATCAGGACTTATCAAAACTATCGTCTACATCAATAAATGGCGGAGCTGCGAGTAATTAACAAGCTGCCCCTAAAAAACGTTTATGCGTTTTCTACAATGATGCCTTCAATAATATTTGCCACATCTTCACAGCGATCCGTTACTGTTTCCAATATCTCATAAATTGCCTTGAGCTTGATCAAATTGCGGACATCAGGTTCGTCACGAAATAACTTGGACATCGCTGCACGCATGACGTGATCTGCATCGGACTCTAATCTGTCAATTTCTTCACAAATCGCTAGAATCTCGTGAGAATTATCCATATTGTGGAGTAGAGCCACCGCCGCTCTTACTTTTTCTGCGCAAGCGAGGCACAACTCGGCCAAGCGTTTCGCTTCTGGTGTAATTTCACGAATATCATAGAGCGATATGGTCTGTGCCGCATCTTCCAGCAAATCTAAAATATCATCCATGCGGGTAATTAGCTTATGGATATCATCCCTATCTAAAGGGGTAATGAATGTCTTGTGCAATAATTCAATTGTATTGTAGGTAACCTTATCGGCTTCTTTTTCTATCGCTTCAATCGCATGAACGCGAATTTCCAAATCAACAAAATTGGTCATCAAAGCAACCATTTCTTTTGATCCCTTGACACACAGCTCAGCATGCTGGTTGAAGAGATCAAAAAATTTACCCTCAGTGGGCATGAATCGTCCAAACATTTTTTTCTCACTCTAAATAGAAAATTTTTAAGATCGGCGTTCAAATCACGAAGCCGTATAACTTGTCAGATACTGCTATAAAATCCAGTTGCTTCAGCTAACCAAAACTATTCGTTATCACCATAAATAGATAATGACCCAGTGTAATTATCAAACTTGGTGTACTCACCTAGGAAGGTCAAACGTACACTACCGATAGGACCATTACGCTGCTTACCGATAATAATTTCTGCGGTCCCTTTATCCGGAGAATCAGGGTTATAGACCTGGTCACGGTAGATAAAAAGGATAACGTCAGCATCTTGTTCAATAGCGCCAGATTCGCGCAAATCGGACATAATAGGACGTTTATTAGGCCTTTGCTCCAATGCGCGATTCAATTGCGACAAGGCAATAACAGGACATTGCAACTCTTTCGCTAAACCTTTTAAACTTCGAGAAATTTCTGAAATTTCGGTAGCGCGATTCTCTCCTTGAGTATTTCCGGACATGAGTTGTAAGTAATCGATGACGATCAACCCAAGCTTGCCACATTGGCGCGAGAGTCGACGCGCACGGGCACGCAATTCAATCGAGCTAAGTGCCGGCGTCTCATCAATAAATAGTTGCGCATCATTCATTTTTTGTATTGCGTGCGTCAGCCTTGGCCAATCTTCATCAATCAATCGACCAGTACGCAAACGATGTTGATCCAGACGACCAACAGAACCAAGCATGCGCATTGCCAATTGCGCACCGCCCATTTCCATCGAGAATACAGCAACCGGCAAACCACTCTCAATCGCCACTGTCTCGGCAATATTAATAGAAAATGCGGTCTTACCCATGGATGGACGCCCGGCGACGATAATCAAATCGCCAGGCTGCAAGCCAGAAGTCATTTTATCGAGATCAGTGAAGCCGGTCGGGACACCCGTGATGTCGCTAGTGTGGTCTCGGTTATACAATTCATCAATACGTTCAACAACTTGCGTCAATAAAGGCTGAATCGCGTGAAAGCCCTGCGCACCGCGTGAACCTTCTTCGGCAATCGCAAAAATTTTTGATTCCGCCTCATCTAGCATTTGCTTGACTTCTTTGCCTTGCGGATTAAAAGCTTGACCAGCGATTTCATCTGAAACGGTAATTAATTTTCGTAACACACCGCGATCTCGTACGATCTCGGCATAACGCCGAATATTCGCCGCTGATGGCGTGTTTTGGGCTAGCGCGTTGAGGTATGTTAGCCCCCCTGCGTCGTCAGCCTTGTTGATCGCTGTGAGCGCGTCGAATACGGTAATAACATCAGCAGGCCTTGAACCATTTATCAGTTTGACGATGCATTGAAAAATGATGCGATGATCATAACGGTAAAAATCGCCTTCGTTGATGAAATCAGCAATTCGATCCCAAGCGGCGTTATCCAATAACAGCCCCCCCAGAACAGATTGCTCTGCTTCGATTGAATGCGGTGGGACACGAATGGAGTCTAACTGAGGATCGGAAGGAGCTTTCATGGCGCGCATTATACCTTTTTATTCACCGTCGAAATAACTGAAAACATGTCACGCCTAGTCTATTCGATGCGGATAAGCGAATGCAGAATGCTGCCGATATACTGAAAACGAAATTAACGACTACTCGCCGTTTGATTAAAATCTTACTTCTCACAATGACAAACCAAATAAAAAAAGCCGGGAGAACCCGGCTTTTTTTGATAGCATCTAGAGTATTATGCGTGTTCGCCCAGTACCGCAACAATAACATCAACAACCACTTCAGCATGTAAAGCAACTGAAACTGAGTGATCGCCAGCAGTCTTCAAAGGACCCAAAGGCAAACGAACTTGCGATTTTTCAACTGCAAAACCTTGTTTAGTCATTGCTTCAGCAATATCGGCATTAGTGACGGAACCAAACAAACGGCCATCGACACCAGATTTTTGCGAGATTTGAACAGTCAAACCACTCATTTTTTCGCCCTGAGCTTGCGCCGCAGCTAATTTCTGAGCAGCTGCTTTTTCCAACTCAGCACGTTTAGCTTCAAATTCCGCTATCGCAGCAGCAGTAGCACGACGAGCTAGCCGTTGAGGAATCAAAAAGTTACGCGCGTAGCCGTCTTTAACACGAACTACGTCACCCAAATTGCCGAGATTAACGACTTTATCCATCAAAATAATTTGCATATTATTCTCCTAATTACGCTGTATGCAGATCAGTGTACGGCAGCAACGCGAGGTAGCGTGCGCGCTTGATCGCTGTATCAACTTGACGCTGGTACAAGGCTACAGTGCCAGTTAAACGTGCTGGCATGATTTTGCCGTTTTCTTGCACGAAGTCTTTCAAAGTATCAATGTCTTTGTAATCAACTGCTGCGACATGTCCTGCTGAAAAGCGACAGAATTTTTTGCGTTTGAACAAAGGGTTTTGTTGCTGACGCTTTTGCTTCAGTTTGCTTTTATCAAATTTTTTACCGAATGCCATTTTAGGCTCCTAATCTAGTAAAGATGTCTCACGTTCACTTATCTGAAAATCAGTGACATGAAAAATGAGACTTTTGCTGTTGCGGTTCTTACGCGCCAAAAAACCTGTGAATACCAAAACAGTTTGCAATTCAATTTCCAGAAATTTTTTTGAAATATCACCTGCAGCAATTGCAGAAATTTCAAATTCAATCTGGCGTTGAGTACCTGCCTGCGTCTGCTCGGAGCTATGCATCAATACTGCAGTTGCTATCGGGATACCTGCTGGCGTGTAACGGAGCGCCGATTTTTCCGCAATAGTAGCTACAAATTTAAGCTGATTCACAAATAATTACGCGTCCTCATCAAAAATATTAAGCTGCAGGCGCTTCAACGCGTTGCGTCTTAGCTGCATCTTCTTTCTGTACAGACTTCATCATTGGAGATGGAGTAGTTTCAGCTTTTTTCAGCTTAACTGTGAGGTGGCGCAGTACGGCATCGTTGAATTTGAATGCTGTTTCCAACTCAAGCAAAGTTTCAGCATCGCATTCAATGTTCATGCAAACATAGTGTGCTTTTGCTAATTTTTGAATCATGTAAGCCAATTGACGACGGCCCCAATCCTCAACGCGGTGAACCTGACCACCGCGTGTTGTTACGCTAGCTTTGTAGCGCTCGATCATTGCAGGCACTTGCTCGCTTTGATCAGGATGTACGATAAATACGATTTCATAATGACGCATATATTCTCCTTAGGGACAATAAAAAAATAAGCCCACCCTGGCGTCAAGACAAGTGTGGGAAGAGGAAAGCCAACTATGATAACTGATTTTTCAACATTACTCAATCTATTCAACACCTTACTCAAAACTTAAGAGGCAAATCACTTGCAGCGCCGAGATCAAATCTACAAATTTATCGTTTTCATTATTTTTCTTGCATAAGTCGCTGTACTGTATAAAAATACAGTCTGTCTATACATACAGCAAATTGGAAGTTACGCCATGCTTAAGCTCACTGCTCGCCAAGAACAAATTTTAAATTTAATCAAGGATGCCATTCAAAATACTGGTTTCCCTCCAACTAGGGCAGAGATTGCCGCAGAACTTGGCTTTCGCTCTACTAATGCGGCCGAAGAACATTTACAGGCTCTCGCACGCAAAGGTGTTATTGAGATTGCCGCAGGAACCTCACGCGGGATTCGTTTGCGGGAATCAGTATTATCAAGCCACATACCTGGTATACAAATGACACTACCTCATCCATCGCTGATGCAATTAAGTTTGCCCTTGGTGGGAAGAGTAGCTGCTGGCTCACCCATCTTGGCTACGGAGCATGTGGAAGCCACCTACAGCGTTGACCCTTCGTTATTTTCAACTAAACCAGACTTTTTGCTCAAAGTACGTGGCATGTCAATGCGCGATGCGGGCATTCTTGATGGCGATTTGCTTGCTGTAAAAAAATCAAACTCTGCGCGAAACGGCCAAATAGTCGTCGCTAGGATCGGCGATGATGTCACAGTAAAACGTTACAAAAAAACTAATTTCGGGATCGAGCTATTGCCCGAAAATTCGGATTTTTCCATAATCAAAATAAGTGAAACCGAATCGGATTTTTCACTTGAAGGCCTCGCCGTTGGATTAATGCGTACTTGGGCATAAGCTTGCAAGAAATTTGTCCATTCATCCTATTTTTTCATTTAGAAGAATAAACAAAAACACGCCCGATTTAATTCGGGCGTTTTTTCAGTAACAGCCTTAATGTTTGATGGCGGTAGAGTCGGTAGAGACATCCACTTTAGCTGACACTCCAACAGAAACTTCATCTTCCACCAGTGCAACGGGATGACGTTCTAGTGCAATTTCCAAGACCTTATCTATCCATCGAACTGGAATAATTTCCAGTTTATTTTTGACATTATCTGGAATATCAGTCAAATCTTTGGCATTCTCCTCAGGAATTAATACTGTCTTAATTCCACCACGATGTGCTGCTAACAACTTTTCTTTCAACCCGCCAATTGGCAACACCTCACCTCTTAAAGTAATTTCTCCAGTCATTGCGACATCGGCCCGAACAGGAATACCGGTAAAAATGGAAACCAGCGCAGTCGTCATCGCGATGCCTGCGGAAGGGCCGTCTTTCGGCGTGGCACCTTCAGGTACGTGAATATGAATATCGCTCTTTTCAAATACGTCGGCCTTAATACCCAAACGTTTCGCGCGACTACGAACCACTGTACGAGCAGCCTCAATCGACTCCTTCATTACGTCACCCAGCGTCCCAGTACGAATCACTCCGCCCTTGCCAGGCATCGCAACGGCTTCGATCGTCAACAGATCTCCACCCACCTCTGTCCATGCTAATCCTACAACTTGCCCGATCTGATTGTCTTTTACGGCCACACCAAAATCATAACGACGCACACCCAAATATTTATCAAGATTTTTTGAATTAACGGTCGCTTTTTTCTCTGTCTTTTTCAACAATAACATTTTTACTACTTTACGACATATTTTGGATATTTCACGCTCTAAAGAGCGCACACCAGCCTCGCGTGTGTAGTAACGAATGATGTCTCGAATAGCAGTTTCGGCCAAACTAATTTCATCGTCTCTCAAACCATTATTTTTGATTTGTTTAGGCAGCAAATAACGTTGTGCGATGTTTGTTTTTTCGTCTTCGGTGTAACCGGATAAACGAATGACCTCCATCCTATCAAGTAAGGCGGCAGGAATATTGTAGGAATTTGACGTCGCCACAAACATAACATCCGACAAATCGAAATCCACCTCAATGTAATGATCCGAAAAAGTGTGATTTTGTTCTGGATCAAGAACCTCCAACAATGCCGAGGACGGATCACCGCGGAAATCAGCACCCATCTTATCAACTTCATCAAGCAGAAACAAAGGATTGCGAACACCAACCTTCGCCAGATTTTGCAATATCTTTCCGGGCATAGAACCGATATAAGTACGACGATGTCCCCGTATCTCGGCCTCATCACGCACGCCGCCTAGCGCCATACGTACAAATTTACGATTGGTAGCGCGCGCGATCGACTGCCCAAGAGATGTCTTACCAACACCGGGTGGCCCTACGAAACACAAAATCGGTGCCTTTAGCTTATCAACGCGTTGCTGTACGGCTAGATATTCCAAAATTCGTTCTTTAACTTTATCAAGCCCGTAGTGATCGTCTTCCAACACTTTTTCAGCATGAGTCAAATCATTATTCACCTTGGATTTCTTCTTCCAAGGCAAATTAACAACGGTATCGATATAGTTTCTGACGACCGTTGCTTCTGCCGACATTGGCGACATCATTTTGAGTTTTTTCAACTCATTCATCGCCTTGTCGCGCGCCTCTTTAGGCATTTTAGCAGCAACGATTTTTTTCTCGAGCTCGTCAATGTCAGCACCCTCTTCGCCCTCGCCTAGCTCTTTTTGAATGGCCTTAACTTGCTCATTCAAATAGTACTCACGCTGGGATTTCTCCATTTGACGTTTGACTCGACCGCGAATTCTTTTTTCCACCTGCAAAATATCCAGCTCACCTTCCAACTGCCCAAGCAAATGCTCCAGTCGTTTGGAAACACTGAATATTTCCAAAATCACTTGTTTCTGTTCAAGCTTGAGCGGTAAATGCGCAGCAATGGTATCGCCTAAGCGTCCCGCATCATCAATCCCAGATAACGACGCCAGAATTTCTGGAGGTATCTTTTTGTTTAATTTGACGTATTGATCAAATTGCTGAACGATTGCACGGCGCATTGCTTCGACTTCTGAATCGTCACTCTCATCCAATGCAACCGGAGTTAAATCGGCAGTAAAGTGTGATTCTGTTTCAGTAATTTTATGAATACGTGCCCGCTGCGCTCCCTCAACTAACACCTTTACAGTGCCGTCAGGTAATTTGAGCATCTGTAATATATTGGCAATACAACCAATTTCATAAATATCGTCGGCAGAAGGTTCATCCTTGGCAGCAGCTTTTTGTGCCGCAAGCATGATGCACTTACCCTGTTCCATCGCAGCTTCTAAAGCCTTGATAGATTTCGGGCGACCGACAAATAATGGAATCACCATATGTGGAAACACAACGACATCGCGCAGTGGCAACAAAGGTAATTCGGTTCGTTCAGTAATCATAGAAGTTGTCATGGCGCACCTTTTTCAAAATTTCTAATGGATAGATTGGCGCACTAGGCCGAAACACAAGCCCGTCATCCGAAAAAACAATAAAAAAGCTACACAGAGGCAGGTCTGGGTAGCTTTTCGATTGAAGCTGATAGTTTATTATCTACTTAAATTGTACTGCTAATTCAATAAAGGTGTGAATGAAATAAATTAAAGAGCGAAGGAAATTAAGACTTAGCACCTGATATTTTAGGTTGCTCATTATAAATCAGCAAAGGTTTCGCTCCATTAGCAATCGTATTTTCATCGATAACCACTTTTGAAACATTTTGTTCACTCGGCAAATCATACATAATATCAAGTAGTGCATGCTCGAGAATAGAACGTAGGCCACGTGCGCCTGTCTTACGAGCGACAGCTTTCTTCGCAATAGCTCGCAACGCAGCAGGTCTTATTTCGAGCTCAGTTCCTTCCATTTCCAGCAGTTTCGAGTACTGCTTAATCAATGCATTTTTTGGTTCAACCAAAATTTGTATCAGTGCATCTTCATCTAACTCATTGAGTGTAGCAATCACTGGAAGGCGTCCGACCAACTCCGGGATCAAACCAAATTTAATAAGATCTTGCGGCTCGGCATCCTGCATAATTTGGCTGGCAGTGCGTTCTGTTTGGCTTTTCACGCTGGCCGAAAATCCTATGCTGCTACGCTCAGAGCGCTCAGAAATAATTTTTGACAAACCATCGAACGCTCCGCCACAAATAAACATGATGTTAGTTGTGTCGATCTGGATAAAATCTTGATTTGGATGCTTGCGTCCACCCTGTGGTGGCACAGACGCCATCGTACCTTCAATCAGCTTAAGTAAAGCTTGCTGTACGCCCTCACCTGAGACATCACGAGTGATCGACGGGTTATCAGATTTACGCGAAATCTTGTCAATCTCATCGATATAGACAATACCCTTTTGCGCACGCTCAACTTCATAATTACAGTTTTGCAATAGCTTTTGAATAATGTTTTCAACGTCTTCGCCTACGTATCCAGCTTCAGTCAAAGTCGTTGCATCGGCAATCACGAACGGAACGTTTAACATTCGGGCTAGAGTTTGCGCAAGCAATGTTTTACCCGATCCGGTCGGTCCCACAAGCAAAATATTACTCTTAGAAAGCTCTACATCGTCTTTCCTACCAAGATGCTTAAGACGCTTGTAATGATTATAAACAGCAACAGCCAAAATTCTTTTCGCTGTTGGTTGACCGATCACATACTGATCCAATAAGCCAGTAATTTCGATAGGTGTAGGAAGTTCAGTTTTTGCGCTAGAGATAGAATCAAGACTACTAATTTCATCACGGATGATGTCATTACAAAGATCAATGCACTCATCACAAATGAACACAGATGGCCCAGCAATTAGCTTCTTAACCTCATGTTGGCTCTTGCCACAAAATGAACAGTAAAGCAGTTTTTCGCCAGTGGGAGATTTTTTATCAGGCATGGTGCAAGTAGTATTTAACGTAAATTGAGGGCGATATTGCCTGCAGGATCATCATTTATTATGACGAGATACATACATTAATCAGGATTACAGATTATTATAGAGCACAATAGAAAAAACGCCCGCTTTGGACTGATGCGGGCGTTTTTTTATTTTTTAAATTACGAACGATGCGTCAATACCTTATCAATCAAACCATACTCTGCAGCAATTTCAGCAGACATAAAGTTATCGCGTTCAGTATCTTTCGCAATTTGCTTTATAGTTTGACCAGTTTTTTCTGCCAAAATGCCATTCAAACGCTCGCGCAAATACAATATTTCACGCGCTTGAATTTCAATATCGGTAGCTTGCCCTTGCGCGCCGCCTGAAGGCTGGTGAATCATAATGCGAGAATTAGGCAAAGAGAAGCGTTTTCCCTTAGCACCAGCCGCTAAGAGAAACGCACCCATCGAAGCAGCCATTCCCGTGCATAAAGTAGATACGTCGGGCTTAATGAACTGCATCGTATCGTAAATCGCCATCCCTGCAGACACAGAACCGCCTGGAGAATTAATGTAAAGTGAGATATCTTTTTCAGGATTTTCACTTTCCAAAAATAGCATTTGCGCAACGATTACATTAGCTGCCTGATCATTGACCGGACCAACTAAGAAAATAACTCGTTCTTTAAGCAAACGAGAGTAAATATCATAAGCACGTTCACCCCGACCACTTTGCTCAATGACCATTGGCACCATGCCCAGCAGGTTGGTTTCCAAAGCAGAATTACGAACTATACCTGTCATGTGTTTTTCCTAATGATTATGCTTGTTGATTGCTACCCATCAACTCATCGAAAGGCAGAATTTTTTCTGTTACTTTCGACTTACCCAATACATAAGTGACGACGTTTTCTTCCAAAACAAGTGCTTCGACTTCAGCCAAGCGATTGCGATCACTAAAATAATATTTAACCACCTGTTGCGGATCTTCGTAGCTCTGAGCAAAATCCTCAACTTGTGCTTTGATTTGATCCATAGTTGCTTGCAATTGATTTGCCTTCACCAATTCAGCCAAAATCAGACCAAGACGCACACGACGCTCAGCTTGAGCATTGAACATTTCAATCGGAAAAGGAACATCTTTTACGTTCATCCCGCGTTGCGCCATATCCTGACGAGTCATCTCAGCTAATCGTTCAGCATCTTGCACAACCAAAGCCTGAGGAACTTCAAACTCAACGGCTTTAACCAAAGCGTCCATAACGCTATCTTTAGTTTTCGCCTTTACGCGGCCTTTGACTTCACGCTCCAAATTATCTTTAATATCGTTGCGCATCTTAACTAAATCGCCGTCTTCCACGCCTAGCATTTTAGCAAAATCAGCATCAATCTCTGGGAGATGTGCCCACTCTAATTTTTTCAGCTCAATCGTAAACACGGCAGTCTTGCCAGCAACGTCTTTGCCATGATAATCGTCAGGAAAAGACAAAGAGAAGGTTTTGCTCTCGCCAACTCTCATGCCAAGTGTTGCTGTCTCAAATTCAGGCAACATACGAGCTTCGCCAAGTACATACGAAAAATCGACTGCTTTGCCGCCGGGAAATTCAACATCGTCAATCTTCCCAACGAAATCCAAAGTTGCACGATCATTGAGTTGCGCAGTCTGGTCAACGCCACCATCACCGTGCGCGCCTTGTTCGCCTTTTACATGATAATGAACGCGTTGCTTACGCAATATATCTATGGTTTTATCAATTTCTGCATCCGTCACTTCCGTTTTGACTTGCTCTACTTCTGCAGAGGACAAATCACCGACAATGAAGTCTGGGTATACTTCGAAAATTGCATCAAACGCCAAACTACCTTCAACAACATCACTACCCGATTTTGGTTCTATCTTTGGATAGCCAGCGACACGCAACTTATTGTCATTAGCGGCTGTACTAAATGCCTGTCCAACTTTGTCGTTCAGCACTTCGTTTTCAACTTGATAGCCGTACTGCGCAGCAACCATCTTCATCGGGACTTTACCCGGACGGAAACCAGGTGCTTTTGCCGTGCGAGCACGCACTTTTAAACGCTTCTCAACTTCAGATTGCATTTCTGCGATCGGGAAGGAGATAGTGATACGGCGTTCTAATTTATTTAAAGTTTCGACTGCAGTTGCCATGAAAATCGTCCAAATATAAAAAAATTCTGTGGTGCGAGAAGGGGGACTCGAACCCCCACACCATTACTGGCGCCAGGACCTAAACCTGGTGCGTCTACCAATTCCGCCATCCTCGCAAGATGAAAATACTCACTCATTTCATACCAGCACAAAAACAAAAGGCGACCCGAGCTTCAAGTGTCGCCTGTTACTTCACGTGTGGCATTTCAACTTCAGTCGCATATTCTACTGGATTTTAACCCAGTTGGTGTCGTTTTTTTCGTATTGCACCAAGGGGAAGACGTGCAATGGAGGTCTGCGCTCCATCGCGGGTTAAAATCGGGCGGCAATTTGGTTTATGTTGGCTTTTTCACTCTAAACCATGCAGCATATAAGGCGGGAAGAAACAGCAAAGTCAAGGCGGTAGCAATGATCAATCCGCCCATAATCGCCACGGCCATCGGCCCCCAAAATACGGATCGCGACAATGGAATCATTGCCAGAACAGCAGCGGCCGCAGTCAGGATAATGGGGCGAAAACGCCTGACTGCCGACTCCACAATGGCATCCCAGGCTGGCGCGCCAGCTTCTATATCCTGCTCAATCTGGTCGATCAAAATAACCGAATTTCGGATAATCATGCCGAACAAGGCGATTACGCCCAACTGTGCCACAAAGCCAAACGGTCTTTGCAATAATAGCAATGCCATTGCCGCACCAGCAACTCCAAGAGGTCCCGTCAAGAAGACCAATAGGGAGCGTGAAAAGCTATGCAACTGCAGCATCAGCAAAGTAAAAATAATAAAAATAACCAAAGGCACGTTGGCCGCAATAGACTCTTGTGCTTTTCCACTATCGGCCGCAGCACCGGCCAGTTCGATCTTATACCCGGGCAAGAGACTTGCTTTAATCTCATCGAGTTTTGGTGAAATTTGAGAAGAAACTGTTGGCCCTTGAATCCCATCAGCCACATCTGATTGTACCGTCACAGCCCACTCACGCCCCTCGCGCCAGACAACCCCTGGCTCCCAGGCCATGGAAATATGCGCCAGTTGTGAAAGCGGCACCGATTTGCCACTTGCGGTAGGGATGTTCGCATTACCCAAAGCGTTGATAGTTGAACGTTCGTCAACGGGTTGACGAACAACGATATCGATCAGCTTGTTAGCATCTCTAAACTGACCGACCGTAGTTCCAGTCAAAATTGTATTGGCAGCGCGCATAACATTTTGCGAAGTTACGCCAAGTGCACGCAACTTATCCTGATCCATATCGATGCGCACTACTTTGACAGATTCATTCCAGTTGTCATTGACGCCAACAGTATTTTGATTGGCGCGCATGACATCTTTGACTCGATCCGCGATCTCACGCACTTTGCGGACTTCTTGCCCGGTTACCCGAAATTGCACAGGATAAGGAACTGGTGGCCCGTTTGGCAAAAGTTTTACCCTTCCGCGCACTTCAGGAAAATCCGTTTTAAACACCTGAATTATTTTTAAACGCAAAGCGGCGCGCGCTTTCAGGTTTTTAGGTAAAACAACAATTTGAGCTACGTTGGTCTGAGGAAAAATCTGATCCAGCGGCAAGTAAAATCGAGGACTCCCGGTACCCACATAACTAGTGACGCTCTCTACATCGTCTTGTTTTTGAATGAATGCCTCGAATTTTTTGGCTTGCGCTTCCGTCGCCGCAAAAGCGGAACCTTCTGGCAGCCAAAGTTCAACCATCAGTTCAGGGCGGCTAGAATCTGGAAAAAATTGTTGTTCAATAAATTTAAAGCCAAATACACCAAGGCCAAAGACCAACAAAGTAATCACAATTGTCGTCTTTCGCCATTCAACGCACCAGTTGACAAGGGAGCGGAAGCGGCTATAGAACGGTGTATCAAATAATTCGTGATGGCCGTCAGCCGACGCCGAAGGTTTTACCTTTAACAAAAGGTAACCGAGATAGGGTGTAAACAAGACGGCGACCAGCCAAGAAATGATCAAGGCCAACGCATTAACCGAAAACATGGAAAAAGTGTATTCGCCAGCGGCTGACTTTGCCAAGCCGATAGGCAAGAAACCCGCCGCTGTAATAAGGGTGCCCGTCAACATTGGCATCGCCGTTGAAGTATAGGCAAAGGTCGCCGCATCAAATCGAGAGAAGCCCTCTTCCATTTTTCGAACCATCATTTCAACAGCAATGATGGCATCGTCTACCAGCAAACCCAAAGCAATAATCAAGGCGCCAAGCGAGATCTTATGCAAATCGATATCCAGCATCCGCATAAACAAAAATGTGACTGCCAACACCAAAGGAATCGTTAAGCCAACGACAAGTCCAGGTCTAAAATCCAGACGAAAAGGATTGGTATGCAAACCAAGTGCCAAGAAACTCACCGCCAACACGATGATGACCGCTTCAATCAAGGTGCTGACAAACTCGCCTACTGAAGACGTTACCATTTTAGGTTGATCTGAGACTCTTTCGAGCTGTATCCCAACCGGCAATTTACCCTGGAGTGAACGCATTTCTACTTCCAGATGTTTACCTAGGTCGATTATATTGCCGCCCTTCTCCATTGAGATGCCCAAGCCGATAACTTCCTTGCCATTGAAGCGCATCTTGTCCTGCGGGGGATTTTTATACTCGCGCTTGATAGTCGCAAAATCACCGAGCCGGAAAGTCGTGCCATTGGCGCGCAATTGCAGATTCTCCAAATCTTTTACATTGAGTAAAGCGCCCGATACCCGCACTTGCAAATTATCGCTCGACGTTGTCAGGACACCGGTTGCTTCTATCGTGTTTTGTGAATTAATTTGCCCGACAATAGAATCCAAAGGAATACCAAGTTGAGAGAATTTTTTTTGCGAAAATTCTATGTTTATTTTTTCATCTTGCACACCAAATAACTCGACTTTGGATGCGCCAGGAATTCTCAAGAATTGCTGGCGAACAAAGTCTGCATATTCTCTGACTTGCTCATAAGTAAAACCATCGCCAGAAAGTGCAAATATCGAGCCGTAGGTGTCGCCAAATTCATCGTTAAAAAACGGCCCCTGCACACCAGCTGGCAAGGTCCCTTTGATATCACCGATTTTTTTGCGTACCTGATACCACGATTGAGCTGTGTCTTTGGCCGACGTAGATTCGCGCAGTTGTAGAATAATGAGGGTCTCACCGGGCTTGGAATAACTGCGTATCTTGTCAATATATGGCACTTCCTGTAATTTTTTTTCTAGCTTGTCGGTGACTTGATCTGCCATCTGCAGCGCTGTTGCTCCTGGCCAGATCGCGCGCACAACCATTGCACGAAAAGTAAACGGCGGATCCTCATCCTGACCAAGCCTCGCATAACTAAAAATACCGCCCAATAATAAGGCAACGATCAAATACCGCGTCAGCGGAATATGCTCCAGCGCCCAGCGCGATAGATTAAAACCTCTGGATGAATCGCTCATTTGCCAATCCCTACGTTAACACTTGCATTCGGCACTTGGCTTAATGCCTGATCAACCCCGGGCTTTTCACCCAATATGGTAACTTTCTGACCGGGTTTAAGTAAGTTGACTCCCGCCGTAACAACGGTTTGGCCAACAGCAAGACCGCCTGCCAGCAACACATCCTGTTCACTGGAACCGACCACTTGTACAGGCACCAATTTAACCGTACCGGCATCAACGACCCATACTGAAGTCGTATTTTTTTCCTGGAACAATGCGGTCAACGGCACTTTAATCGTTGCGTTGGGATTTTTTGCGACAAAGGAGACTGTCGCAGTCATGCCAAGTTGAATATTTTTTGTTGTCTCCGGGAGTGCCAGTTTTGCCTGGTAAGTACGAGTGACAGGATCTGCAATCGGCGACAGTTCGCGCAGTTTTGCAGCGATAAGCTCATTTGGATTAACCCACAATCGAACGCGAATGTCCTTCATCAGGCGTATCGTATTGACTTTGTCTTCGGGAATGCCGACGATCACATCCATTTCACCCGATTGCGCGACTCTCAGTACGGTCGTGCCAGCATTAACCACCTGCCCGACCTCTGCTTCAATCGCTGTCACAACACCGTCTACGTCTGAAACCAAAGTTGTATATGCAGCTTGATTAGATTGATTTTTAAATGCAGCAAGCGCTTGCTCGTAAGCCGATTGCGCAGCTTTAAAGGTAGTCTCCTTTGCCTGCAACACGGCCGCGGCAACAAAATTCTTATCTCGTAACTCTTGGTAACGTTTGAATTCTGCTTTCGCTAAATCCCGATTACTTTCAGCTGCACTCAAACCAGCTTTAGCCTGCATCTGAACCAGTGCCAGGTCTTGAGGATCCAGTTGCATTAGCACCTGTCCACGCTTCACCTGCGTCCCACTATTTACTTGACGCGCCACGATTTTCCCGCCGACACGAAAACCCAATTTAGATTCAATTCGAGGTCGTACTTCTCCGGAAAATTCAGCCACAATATCTGCATTGTCTGCCACCACTTTGATTGCGCGAACTGGCCGGATGTTTTCTGTTTTTTCTACATTTTTGGAACAGGCTGCAAGCAAAATTAATCCAACCATCGAGACAAATGAGACATACCTCCTTGTTTTGGCCCGATCTACAGATAAACATAAAGGTTTGGGAGGGCTAAGCATTAGTAATGTAGGCACGAGTTATTTCCTTTACTATTTCGACTCTAGGCTAAGTCACAATATTATGTTGAGTAAAAATATAATGTGACATTTTATATTTTCGTAGAGAAGAACATGTTCGTTGATGAGAGAGGTGTGAAGTAATCGATTATCTATTCATTTTTTAACAAAATCAAATTAATGACTCATGGGTTAGTAATTATAATAGAGCACCTTTTTTTTGCCAATGACTTTTAAGTCATTTATTTCTCAGTCAAAACATGTCAGTAGACCATTACGAAAATTTTCCGGTTGCATCCATTCTGCTGCCGCCGTACTTGAAAGCTGCAGTGCGGGCCATCTACGCATTTGCCAGAACCGCCGACGACATCGCCGATGAAGGAGACGCAACGCCCGAGCAACGACTCTTCGCCCTCGATCAATACAACAATGCGTTAGACGACATAGAAGCAAATATTGATAGTCAAGAAAAATTATTTAGAGACCTTGCAACTATCATCCGTCAGTATCAACTTCCAATTGGCGCTTTTCATGATCTGATCTCTGCCTTTAAGCAGGACGTGGTCACAAAACGTTATCAAAATTTTGAGGATTTATTAGATTATTGCAAGCGCTCTGCCAACCCTGTCGGTAGGTTGATGCTCCACCTTTACCAAGCAGCATCGCCACAAAATATGAGTGACTCCGATGCGATTTGTTCTGCGCTCCAATTGACCAATTTCTGGCAAGACATTGCCATCGATTGGCAAAAGCAACGTGTCTATGTACCGCAAGAGGATTTACTTCGTTTCAACATTAGTGAACAGCAAATTAATACTGAAACCGTCGATACTCGATGGCAAGAGATGATGCGTTTTCAAATACAAAGAACACGCACGCTGATGCTCAGTGGCAGCCAGCTTTGTATGCGTTTACCTGGCAGAATTGGCTGGGAACTCCGGTTAGTGGTGCAAGGTGGCTTACGTATTCTTGAGCGACTTGAAAAAATCAATGGCAATGTTTTTCATCAGCGCCCAACACTGGGAATATTCGACTGGATTCTTATATTTTGGCGCGCTTTGCGAATGTAAAACGATCGTAGAGATATCGCCTCTTGTAGACATTTATTGATGGTCAATGCGCACGCTTAACCCACTATCGAAATCATAAAACGCGCTGTTCATGCGCGTCTCGATGCCTATCTGCCCTGCACACCGCATGGCTATTGCGTGTTGACATAAGTCAATTTTAAAACTATTCATCATTTGTTAGCGATGAATCGCCTCATCGCTCAGAATTTTAAAAAGCAATCGACTGCCTTAATCGCATGCGCTGATCCACTTACAGTTGCTTGCAAATTTGTATTGTCTAAACGCGTCAAAGCGTCATACCATTCGAACTTAACATTGAATGATTTATGAAGAAGAAAATATGCGAACTTGTCTATTTCGTTTTGCACTCATCGCATGCATATTGACACTCAATGCATGCACCGTCCTTGCCATTGCTGATGCAGTTGTTTCTACTACCGTAAAAGTCGGCAGCGCAGTCGTTGGTACCGCAATTGATGTCACTAAAGCAGGGGTACACGCGGTCACGAGCAGCGACGAAAGCAATGACAAAAGCAATAGCAAAAGATAACCTGAACCAGACTCCACTATTTTCCATAGATCAAACAAAACGAATGCCATCTGCCATGCCAACCGAACAGCAAATTACCACGCATCGCAAAGCGCAAACTGCCGCAAAATCTGTTCTCGACAAACTTCCTGAGGTCATCACAGCCAACGACACCGAACTAAGCATCGCAACCAAAGCGCATGAAATGTTAAGTGCTTTAGGCTACCCAGAAACATGGTATTACCACTGCCCTGCCCTAGTATTATTAGGCTCTCGTAGTTGCCTATCAGTTTCAGGCAAGGATTATCAAGCTAGCAATGAAAAAGTTGGTTCAGACAATTTGATTACCATTGATCTCAGCCCAACGGATGAGCAGTATTGGGGCGATTGTGCACGCTCTTTCGCGATAGAAAACGGCAAAGTAACGTCCAAACCAAAACTATTAGAATTTAGGAACGGCATACATTTTTTAGGCCAACTACAGCAACAAATGCTGCGCGTAGCCCGACCGGGCACCAGTTTTGGTCAGCTATTCGACTGGGCGAATGTGCGCATACGCGAGAGTGGGTTTGTCAATCTGGATTACAGAAATAATGTTGGTCATAGCATTGCCATTTCGCGAGAAGACAGACAATTCATTCAGACCAACAATGCGATCAAACTTGGTGATGCACCATTTTTTAGTTTCGAGCCGTTTATCCGCTTAAAAGGCGGAAGCTGGGGCTTCAAGCATGAAGATATATTTTT
>JACMRF010000126.1 GCA_014376575.1 Undibacterium sp. | reverse complement strand
GCACCAGAGAGATGAGATTATGAAGCACTTCTTTATTTCCGTCAACCCCCTCTTTCTTTTCCGCCGAATCTTTTACTGCCGATTCAACTTCCTGAAGGTGTTTGCGTCCATGCCGCATTGCTTCTTCTTGACTTCTTTTCTCTACCTCTTTTCCCGTCAGCTTCGACGGGAGACGAATCATAGCAATACCTTCTGCCTGTTGGCAAGGCTTTTGGATAAATTATTTTCATTACGATTTCCCCTACTAGATATTTACATAATTTGTAATGAAACGCGATTTTGGCACAAAGGCTGACAACAGTTAAAATGACGGTTTACTTTGCTGTAACTGTATTTGGCAATAACTCCTTCTGTTTTAAAGTACCGATAACCATGCTACGTCTGACTGACATACAACTCCCTCTCGACCATTCTGAGTCCGCGATTAAAGCCTCGATTTTGAAAAAATTGCTCATAACAGAAGTTGAATTGATAGGCTTTTCTATTTTCCGTCGTAGTTACGATGCGCGAAAAAAATCATCTATCGTGCTTATCTACACAATAGATGTTGAGACCAGTATTGAAAATCAAATTCTGGAGCGGCTAAGCGGCATCGAAAACATCGGCATCACGCCAGATACAAGCTACCAGTTTGTGACGCATGCGCAAAGCACTACATTTAAGCGACCTGTCGTTATTGGATTCGGCCCTTGTGGATTGTTTGTAGCGTTAATTCTCGCTCAAATGGGATTTCGTCCTATTATTCTTGAGCGAGGCAAAGCAGTAAGAGAGCGTACGAAAGACACTTGGGGTTTGTGGCGTAAGCGAGAATTGCAATCCGAATCAAATGTACAGTTTGGTGAGGGTGGCGCTGGCACGTTCTCAGATGGAAAACTCTGGAGTCAAATTAAAGATCCAAAACACTATGGCCGTAAGGTACTCACTGAATTTGTCAAAGCTGGCGCACCTGAAGAGATAATGTATGTCAGCAAACCGCATATAGGCACATTCCGTCTAGTCAAAATGATTGAGGAAATGCGCACCAACATTGAGGCGCTTGGCGGCGAAATTCGATTCCAGCAAAAAGTAACTGATTTTGACATTCAAGACGGCCAAATGCATGGCCTAACCATTAACGACAATGAATATCTTTCGGCAGACCATGTGGTTCTTGCTATTGGACACAGCGCAAGGGATACCTTTGAGCTTGTTCATCAACGCGGTATTTATGTCGAAGCCAAACCATTTTCTATCGGCTTTCGCATAGAACACCCTCAGTCATTGATCGATAATGCCCGCTTTGGTGCCAATGCTGGTAATAAAATTTTAGGTTCTGCCGACTACAAATTGGTTCACCACGCCACAAATGGCAGGTCTGTGTATAGCTTTTGTATGTGCCCTGGTGGAACCGTAGTTGCCGCAGCCTCGGAACCAGGTCGTGTGGTTACTAATGGTATGAGTCAGTACTCGAGAAACGAACGAAATGCGAATAGCGCGATTGTGGTTGGCATTACACCAGCAGACTATCCGGAACACGCATTAGCAGGAATCGACTTTCAACGTAAACTAGAATCACTTGCTTATGAATTAGGTGGTGAGAACTACAATGCACCTGCTCAGTTGGTTGGCGATTTTCTCGCGAAGCGAGCATCGACTACGCTAGGGAGTGTCATTCCATCTTATCAACCGGGTATTACTTTATGTGATTTGGCAGCCGCGCTACCCGCCTATGCGATTGATGCAATACGTGAGGCCTTGCCTGCATTCGATAAACAAATCAAAGGTTTTTCGATGAAAGACGCTGTCATTACGGGAGTCGAAACCAGAACCTCATCCCCGATACGAATCAAACGCAAGGATGATAATTTACAAAGCGTGAATACCAAGGGACTATATCCAGCTGGCGAAGGTGCCGGTTATGCCGGTGGGATTTTGTCAGCCGCTATAGACGGGATTAAAGTCGCCGAAGCTGTCGCGCAGAGCATTCAATTTAGAGCAAGCGACCATACTAAATCTTAATTGTTCAGTTTTGACATGCCGAACCGCATAGATTGATGGCTTTATGTTCGGCATTTCAATATGCAACTATTTCAATTCACTAGCTCCGCCAATCCAGCGGCCAAGTCAGCGTCTGCGGGCATATTATCCAAGGATTAATACGGCATCATCAACAGTACTGATATTTCTTGCCGTATGGTGATAGAAGGAATGAGCCAAGCAAAGCAATTTAACTCTCAGCATTCATCGCTTTATCGGCCACTAATTTTCGCGCTGTTTCATCGATAGCAACGCTGTCATTATTAAAACTATCCATAATTCACGCGCTACCTTGGGAACAACCGGCAGTACGTTTTGTTGCTGAAACAACGTGTCAAAATTCACTGGCCACCGCCTTCTGTCATGTCCGCATCAGGACTATGAAAGACGATTCGTGCTTATTTTTTGAATAGTTTGCAGATACCATCACAAACAGAAAGGAGTGGTTCAAATTTTCTTCTTACCGAAATAACACTCCAATAAGTATTCAAGAGAGGTGATTTTTTTGATAATTCAAATTCATCAAAAGATGTCACCAAATCAAATTTTCTATTAACTTAATAACTTTTGCCAATAGCCAACATCGATCCACTGTTGATTTTTAAATCCAACACGTTCAAAATGTGCCACTTTCGTGAAGCCCATCTTTTCATGAAGTTTGACACTCATCTCATTTGGCAATGCAATTCCGCCAATCACCACGTGAATCCCCAATTTTACTAACTCATCTAATAATTTTTCAAGCAATCTGCTCCCGTATCCCTTCCCAGTCGAAGTGGGTGACAAATAGACTGCAATTTCAACAGAAAAACGGTATGCAGAACGAACTCGCCATTTCGTGGCGTATGCATAGCCATCTGCCATTCCTTCGTTTTCTACAACTATCCAAGGAAGACTGTCGCTTATATCAAGAATACGTTTAGACATTTCTGAGGCAGTGATTTCTATCTCCTCAAATGAGATTGTCGTATTGCGGACATAGTGATTATAAATAGCGCACATTGCCTCGGCGTCTTCCTGCTTGACCGGGCGGAAGTTAATCATTATGCGTCATGAGTATATGAACCTTAAAAGTGCGTTGGCAGATACGGGAGATTAAAAGTAATTTGAACGTCGCATCAAAACTATCGATGATGTGACGCCCAAATCAGTCGTCTTTCACGCCATCAATACCCAATTCCTGAATTTTTCTTGTAATAGTATTTCGGCCAATGCCTAATCGAATAGCTGCGTCGTTTTTTCGGCCATGCGTATGTTTCAGCGCCGCTTTGATCACGATAGACTCAAAACTCCGGCCCAACTTATCAATCACTTCAGACTGCCCCTGAGCTAACATCGCAGTTGCCTCCGCCTCCAAGAGACTCATCCAGTTTTCATGAATTTGTTGGCCATTAAAGTCAGGTCTGGTGAAAACGCTGGCAGCGGAAGACGCACTCTCGCCAGCCAATTGAGGAGACGTGACCTCACGATTTTGCGAGGGTGTTGCGTTTGTCGGCGTGGAGGGAGAAAAAATCCCCGTCTCAAGCAATTGCGACGTTTGAACCAGATCTTGCGGTAAGTCAAATATTTCGACGGTCTGGCCTGGCGCCATGACAGTAATCCAATTGCACAGATTTTCCAGTTGCCTGACGTTCCCTGGAAACTCCAATCCAGACAGGAAATTTAATGCCGGCTCCGACACCCGCTTTACATCCACG
>JACMRF010000014.1 GCA_014376575.1 Undibacterium sp. | reverse complement strand
ATTCATATTAGTGATAGGGTCCATCACTGCATTGTTTATGGGTTTTCTTGGAATTATTCAGAATGACATTAAACGTGTTGTTGCTTACTCGACTTTGTCTCAACTTGGTTATATGACCGTTGCTTTGGGTGCATCAGCTTATTCTGTGGCGGTATTTCATTTGATGACACATGCTTTTTTTAAAGCACTCTTGTTCCTCGCCGCAGGCTCAGTCATTATCGGCATGCATCATGACCAAGACATCCGAAACATGGGTGGACTTCGCAAATATATGCCTATCACCTGGATAACTTCATTATTGGGTTCATTAGCTTTGATTGGGACCCCTTTCTTCTCAGGCTTCTATTCTAAAGACAGCATTATTGAGGCGGTGCAAGCAAGTCATTTGCCTGGTGCTAGTTTTGCACAATTTGCTGTTTTGGCTGGTGTCTTCGTGACCGCGTTTTACTCTTTCCGCATGTATTTTTTAGTCTTTCATGGTGAAGAGCGATTCGGAAAAAACAATAATCATGATTCCCATTCAGACGCACAGGACGATCATGGTGAGCATCATCATGGTTTGGAGCCAGGACACAAGCCACATGAGTCTCCGATGGTTGTATGGTTGCCATTGGTTTTGTTAGCTATTCCATCGGTGTTAATTGGATTTTTGACGATAGAACCGATGTTGTTTGGTGATTTTTTTAAAGGTGTAATTATCGTAGATGAAGCACATCATGCGATGGAAGAACTTAAACATGAATTTCATGGCCCTGTTGCTATGGCAATACATGCCTTGACATCGCTGCCATTTTGGCTGGCTTTGTTAGGTGTGGTGACTTCTTACTTTTTCTACATGGTCAAACCAGCGATTCCAGCAGTAATCAAGAAAAATGTTGGTCCAATTTATACTCTCCTAGACAATAAGTACTATATAGATCGCTTCAACGAAGCGGTTTTTTCAGGTGGTGCTCGTATGCTTGGTGGTGGATTATGGAATGTAGGTGACAAAGGCCTCATTGATGGTTTGATTGTGAATGGAAGTGCCAAGCTTGTTGGATGGTTATCAAAGGGTGTTCGCTTACTACAAACTGGTTATTTATATCACTATGCTTTTGTAATGATTCTTGGAGTATTAGGTTTTCTGACATATTTCATGTTTCCATTCATGTTCCCTTTAGCTAAATAAAAATTCATAAAAAGAAAAATGATGCAGTCAACTTCTTATTTGTTAAGCCTGGCAATCTGGTGCCCCATCGTGTTTGGAATATTTGTTCTCGCCTTTGGTCGAGACCAAAATCCTGGACTTGTACGCAGCATATCTTTGATTGGCGCTATCGCTAGTTTTATTGTAACCATACCGTTGATTTTGCGTTTTGATAATTCTGCCCATGGAATGCAGTTCGTTGAGAAAAACCTCTGGATAGAGCGGATTAATGCGTTTTATGCTTTAGGTGTTGATGGTATTTCTCTGTGGCTGGTGCCGCTGACGGCATTCATTACCGTTATTGTTGTGATCGCAGCATGGGAAGTAATCGAAAAACAGGTTGCTCAGTACATGGGAGCCTTTCTGATATTGTCGGGTCTGATGGTAGGGGTTTTTTGCGCAACTGATGGTTTGCTGTTTTATGTGTTTTTTGAAGCGACACTGATTCCGATGTACATTATTGTCGGAGTTTGGGGCGGTCCAAATCGGGTTTACGCTGCATTTAAATTCTTTTTGTATACACTATTGGGGTCTTTGTTGACACTAGTTGCGATCATCTTTCTTTACATCAAGGCAGGAAATACCTTCGATATACTGGCGTGGCATAGATTGCAACTTCCTCTTTCTACACAAATAATGGTGTTCGTTGCATTTCTGATGGCGTTTGCAGTAAAGGTGCCGATGTGGCCAGTACACACTTGGCTACCCGATGCTCACGTTGAGGCACCGACGGGCGGATCTGTTGTGTTAGCTGCGATCATGTTGAAGCTTGGTGCATATGGTTTCTTGCGGTTCTCGTTGCCGATAGCACCTGACGCAAGTCATTACCTATCTGGCTTTATGATAGTTCTGTCGTTGGTGGCTGTGATCTATATTGGACTTGTTGCTTTAGTTCAGACTGATATGAAAAAATTGGTGGCGTATTCGTCAATCGCGCACATGGGTTTTGTAACGCTTGGATTTTTCATGTTCAACGATATGTCTATGCAGGGTGCAGTTGTACAAATGATTTCGCACGGTTTCATTTCTGGCGCGATGTTCCTTTGCATTGGTGTCTTGTATGATCGAGTTCACTCCCGCAATATTGCTGATTATGGGGGGGTTGTGAATACTATGCCTAAATTTGCTGCCTTATTCGTATTTTTCTCGATGGCGAACTGTGGTTTGCCAGCGACGTCCGGCTTTGTCGGTGAGTTTATGGTAATTTTAGGTGCTGTTAAATTCAATTTTTGGATTGGAATGCTTGCCGCGACTGCTTTGATTTTTGGAGCAGCCTATTCTTTGTGGATGGTAAAAAGGGTTGTTTTTGGCGCTGTTGTTCATGAGCATGTCGCTCAACTAAACGACTTGAATAAACGAGAATTTTTTATGCTCGGGGTCTTGGCCATGGCAGTAATTTTCATGGGCGTTTATCCCGCGCCTTTTACTGACGCAATGCAGGTATCTGTTACCGATTTGCTGAAACATGTAGCTACGTCAAAAATAATACCCTGATAGTCGTTTTAAAAAAATGATATTAAAAAGCTTTGCTAAGTGTTTTTGACGCCTGAACGTAGATAATTGCTAGTACAAATAAATAATATGAATCTGACACCACTTTATCCTGAAATATTTTTGCTGTTGGCTATTTGCGCGATTCTTTTGATCGACATGTTCCTTCCTGATGAAAAACGCAATGTGACATACGCATTGAGCATTTTGACTCTTGTTGTTTGCGCAGTTTTGACGACATTAAATACTGATAGTAATACTGTGTCGGTATATGTTAGCAACAACATGTTTGTGTCAGATGCGATGTCTAATTTGTTGAAACTATTTTCATATATTGCGGTGGGGGTTACCTTTATTTATGGGCGCCAATACGCGACGGACCGTGGAATGACGAATGGCAAGCTTGGTGGTGAGTTTTATGTATTAGCCTTATTTGCATTATTAGGTCAAATGGTGATGATCTCTGGGAATAACTTTTTAGTGATCTATTTAGGTTTGGAGCTGATGTCTTTGTCGCTTTACGCTTTAGTTGCATTGCGCCGTGACCATCCTGTATCAACTGAAGCTGCTATGAAATATTTTGTTTTGGGTGCTCTTGCTTCAGGTTTTTTGCTTTATGGTATTTCTATGTTGTACGGGGCAACTGGAACATTGAATTTGAACGAAATGGCTATAGCAGCAGCATCTCCTTCGGCAAATAAAACGATATTGGTATTTGGTATCGTATTCTTGGTTGCTGGCCTTGGATTTAAACTTGGCGTTGTACCTTTTCATATGTGGGTGCCCGACGTTTATCAAGGCGCACCTACTGTCGTAACGCTTCTACTTGGTGGCGCACCGAAATTGGCTGCATTTGCTATTTGTTTTCGGATGTTGGTCGAGGGTTTGTTCCCACAGGCCGTTGATTGGCAACAGATGTTGGTTGTCTTGGCTGTATTGTCTATGGCTATAGGTAATATTACGGCAATAGCTCAAACCAATTTGAAGCGTATGTTGGCATATTCCACCATTTCACAGATGGGTTTTATGCTTTTGGGTCTGTTGTCAGGTGTGTCAAACGGTAACGTCAACATGGCTGCGGATGCTTATGCAGCCTCAATGTTTTACAGTATTACTTATGTGATGACAACTTTGGGAACGTTTGGGATTATTTTGTTATTGTCTCGTTCTGGCTTTGAAGCGGAGAATCTTGAAGATTTAAAAGGTCTGAATAAGCGTAGCCCTTGGTTTGCTTTTGTGATGTTGTTATTAATGTTTTCATTGGCAGGTATTCCTCCATTGATGGGCTTTTATGCCAAGCTGTCGGTTCTTCAAGCAGTGTTGTCAACCGGGCAAATTTGGTTGGCTGTGGTCGCGGTATTATTTTCTCTGATCGGTGCTTTCTATTATTTACGTATAGTTAAACTGATGTACTTTGATGAGCCGTCGGATCAAGGTGTTATTTCTGCGAGTCCAGATGTACGTATCGTATTAAGTGTGAATGGCTTGGCAGTATTAGGCCTTGGCTTAATGCCTGGATCGCTGATGTCTGCTTGCGCAAACGCCATCGTTAAAACTCTTGCTTCTTAATTGTTGAGTTTGAGTTTGAGTTTTTTGTGAATCCCTCAGCGACCAGTTGGCTAATTATTTTGTTAGCGTTAGTCTTCGCTAATCTTCCTTTTTTTAATGAGCGTTTTTTTGCTTTGATTGCACTTAAACGCGTTCCCTTTAAGCCATTTTGGTTGCGTCTGATAGAGTTAGCTGTTCTTTATTTTGTACTGGGCGCTTTCACATTTGTGTTGGAAGCTCTTGCAGGCAACCGTTACACGCAAACTTGGGAGTTTTATGCGATCACTGTCAGTCTTTTTATTGTGATGGCATTTCCTGGTTTTGTTTATAGGTATCTAGGAAAGTAGCGAAGAAATAATATGGATAAGTTTCAGTTTGATGCTGCAAGCAACCCGCATTTGGCTGAGATACAGGTAGAAAAAAAACTTGTCTATCAAGGTAGTTTTTTGACTGTGGAAAAAGATACAGTTCGTTTACCAGACGGAAAACACGTTAGTCGTGAGTACATCAAGCATCCTGGTGCGGTAGTTATATTGCCGTTATTTGATGACGGTAAGGTGTTGTTAGAGCGCCAGTTTCGTTATCCGCTAAACCAAGTATTCATCGAATTTCCTGCCGGAAAAATTGATCCTAATGAAGACTCACTTCTCTGCGCACAGCGTGAGTTGCGTGAAGAAACAGGTTACACAGCGACTGATTGGCGTTATTTGTGCACGATACATAATGCGATTGCCTATTCGGATGAACACTTAGATATTTATCTGGCACGTGGATTGATCGCAGGTGAGGCCAAGTTAGATGAGGAGGAATTTTTAGAGACCTTTGTTGCTTCTGTTTCAGATTTGTCAGATTGGGTTAAGTCTGGAAAAGTTACCGATGTTAAAACAGTCATTGGTTCTTTTTGGTTAGAGAAAATAATAAGTAATCAGTGGTGACACATAGGTCGGATATTGATACGACTAATCGCAAATAAAAAAGCCGCTTTAAAATCAGCGGTTTTTTTGTGCCTGTATTTTTACATGCTTGGGTAATTCGGACCTCCCCCCCCTTCAGGGGTTACCCAGACGATATTCTGGGTCGGGTCTTTAATGTCGCAGGTCTTGCAATGCACGCAGTTTTGCGCGTTAATCTGCAATCGATCCGTTCCTTCGTCCGATTTTACATATTCATATACCCCAGCTGGGCAATAACGTGCTTCAGGGCCGGCATATTTCGCCAAATTGACTGAGACTGGCACGCCAGCGTCTTTCAAGGTCAAATGTATTGGTTGGTCTTCTGCATGATTGGTGTTTGAAATAAAGACTGAAGATAAGCGATCAAACGTCAATTTTCCATCTGGCTTTGGGTACACGATCGGTACAAACTCAGAAGCAGGACGCAGACATTCGTGATCCGCTTTTGAGTGATGCAGTGTCCAGGGTGCTTTGCCGCGTAATATCATCTGATCAATCCAGACCAATGGTGAGCCGTAGGTTCCCTTTTTGAGCAAAGGCTTTACATTGCGAGCCGTATACAGTTCTTCGTGCAGCCATGACTGCTCAAAAGCCATCGAGTAGGCGGTTAGCTCGTCATGTTGACGTTCTGCTTCAAGCGCCTCAAATGCGGCGTGCGCAGCCAACATGCCTGTTTTGATTGCAGCATGGCTACCTTTTATGCGGCTCATATTAAGAAAGCCCGCATCACAGCCGATTAATGCACCGCCAGGGAAAACCAATTTAGGCAGTGATTGCAAGCCACCTGCCGTGATAGCGCGAGCACCATATGAGATACGTTTGCCGCCTTCAAAAAAACCGCGAATCGCTGGATGTGTTTTAAAGCGTTGAAATTCTTCATACGGTGAGAGATAAGGATTCTCGTAGGCCAGCCCAACGACGTAACCCACAGCGACCTGATTATTCTCTAAGTGATATAGAAATGAGCCACTGTATTGATCCATCAATGGCCAACCGGTTGTGTGTACTACCAAGCCCGGCATGTGTTGTTTAGGATCAATTTCCCATAATTCTTTTATCCCGATACCGTACGATTGTGGATCCTTGCCTTTGTTCAGATCGTATTTTTCCATGACTTGTTTGCCCAAGTGACCACGAGCGCCCTCAGCAAACAAGGTGTATTTCGCATGTAGTTCCATGCCGAGTTGAAAAGCGGGAGTGGCTTCTCCTTGGCGATCCACGCCCATGTTGCCGGTGGCAACGCCTTTTACTGAGCCATTGTCGTTGTATAGAATTTCTGCTGCGGCAAAACCTGGGAAAACTTCTACGCCAAGTGCTTCAGCTTGCTGCCCAAGCCAGCGAGTAACGTTGGCAAGAGAAACAATATAATTGCCATGATTCTCAAAACATTTAGGCAGCATCCAATTGGGTGTTTTGTAGGCTTTAGTCTCTGTCAATACCAAGACGCGATCTTCGGTTACTTCGGTATTGAGTGGAGCTCCCATCTCTTTCCAATTTGGGAATAGTTCGGTCAGCGCCTTGGGGTCCATGACGGCACCAGAGAGTATATGCGCGCCGGGCTCTCCGCCTTTTTCGAGGACACATACAGATACTTCACGCCCGGTTTCCGCCGCTAGTTGTTTTAATTTAATGGCTGCTGATAAGCCTGCTGGGCCACCGCCGACAATGACTACATCGTATTCCATTGCCTCCCGTGGGCCAAATTGTTCTATCAGGCTTTGTGTCGTAGCTGTCATGGTTTATATCTCTTTTTAAATTTACGAACGAACGTGCTTATTTGTATTGATAATGGTATATGCTGTGATTGGAATCTGCAAGTAGGGCAATTTTTAATAACATTTTTGTTGCTGCACAAGTAAATGAAAGAATTATCGCAGAGAGGTGCTCAAGATGCATTATTTTCATACTGCGCAGCTCTGGTAGCGTTCGGAGGAGAAGGATATTTGCAATATATAAAACGGATTCACAATGGCTATGTCATCATAACTGTTCATTTAGAGTAGTACGATTATTCAAAAAAATATTGAGGGGTAAATAGATGGGAATCGAAGTTAATTTTGAAGGAAAAATCGCACTTGTCACGGGCGCTTCCAGTGGCCTTGGTGCACGTTTTGCTAAAATTCTCGCACAAGCTGGGGCGCAGGTTGTATTGGCTTCCCGTCGCATCGACAGGCTCAAAGAGTTGCGTGCTGAAATCGAAGCGGAAGGCGGCGCTGCGCACGTGGTTGCTTTGGACGTTACTGATTATGCCAGCATTAAGTCCGCAATTGCACACGCTGAAACAGAAGCGGGCCCAATCGATATTCTGATCAATAATTCTGGAGTATCAACTACGCAGCGATTGGTCGATGTTACCCCTGAAGATTATGCCTACGTGATGGATACCAATCAGCGCGGCGCTTTTTTTGTGGCGCAAGAGACCGCGAAAAGGATGATCGCCCGCTACAAAGGTGACCCAAAAAAACAACATCGCATCGTTAATATCGCATCGGTTGCGGGTCTGCGTGTCTTGCCTCAAATTGGAATTTATTGCATTAGTAAAGCCGCAGTTGTGCATATGACGAAGTCCATGGCAGTTGAGTGGGGGAAGTTCGGTATCAATGTCAATGCCATTTGTCCTGGTTATATTTCTACTGAAATTAATGCAGAGCATTTTAGTAGCGATCAGGGGCAGAAGTTGATCGAGATGCTACCTAGAAAACGTGTCGGTGTACCAGAAGATCTTGATGGGCTATTGTTGTTGTTGGCGGCAGAAGAGTCGCGATTTTTAAACGGCACTATTGTTACAGCCGATGACGGGATGAGTGCCCAGTAATTGACGATGTAAAATCAACGGGAGAATGAACAGGGTGCCAAGATGATTTTGGCATTGACATGATGCATCGACCTTTGATTCACATTGAGAGAGCGCGTTAATTTTTCTGACACTGTTGCTCGTTTAACCCAGATTTTCCATTAGGCGCACCTGCGGTGCTATTGTCATGCTGACGGCGCATTTTCGGTCATTTTTTCTACTCTTCGTTGCCAATAGCTCGCTATTGGCGCCTCATTCGCAGCAAAACTACCTCGAAAAGTGCATCCGTCATCATTGCCAATCCTAATGGAAATTCTGGGTTTAACCGGCAATTCTCAGTAACTTATGGACGAGCTCACTGGAAGTTGAGGCGCTAAACTTGCGCATCAGTTTAGCCCTGTGCATTTCAACTGTTCTTGGACTTAAATTGATTTGCCTGGCAATGATTTTGCTGGTTTTTCCTTCCACCAGCAGTGCGGCAATTTCTCGTTCACGCGGCGTTAGTTCTGCCGATACTGGGCGTTTAGAACTTAAGTCTTCAAAGGTCCATATGCCCGCTGCATGCGGATCTTCCTTATGCAAGCCACGGCCTGATACATGACACCAAAATAACTCCTGATTTGCGCGTTTCATGATTCGCTCGTCGGAATAGCAACCTTTGGTATTCATGATGGGTGTAATCCTGGCTCCGGTTCTTTCAAACTCATCCGGTGTCGGATAAAGAATTAAAAAAGACTGTCCAAGTAACTCTTCTTTTCTGTAGCCAAACATACGCGCCAGATCATCGTTACATGCGCGAATGATACGGTTCTGCGAGACACACATGCCAACGGGGGCATGTTGAAAAATGGATTCAAAGTCGATGGCTTGTACAGCATTCATGATTTTCTTCGGGTCTCTTTTTTATGTGACTAACGGTGTGGCTGCTTTTGCGACTGTTTTGTGTTCGCGTATGTTTGCTTGATGGCATGATTTATATCATGCTTTGGGCATCAACACTTGGTGTTAAAGAGTGAATATAATCAGGTAGTTTTACGGTATTGCACACATCAGCATAGCATCCTATGCTGTGCGCCAGATCTGAAAATTCAACACTTTCGGATTTACTCCAGAGAAAATTTCATACAAAAAAGGACAGTTATGGACAAGGTATATCCTGACGCGGCATCGGCATTGGCGGGCGTTGTAAAAGACGGCCAAACGATAGCCGTCGGTGGTTTTGGCTTATGTGGGATACCTGAGGCCCTTATTGCTGCCTTACGTGACTCCGGCGTACAAAATCTGACTGCAATCTCTAATAACGCAGGTGTTGATGGATTTGGTTTGGGGCAATTGTTAACCACAAGACAGATCAAAAAAATGATCTCGTCATATGTAGGTGAGAACAAGGAATTTGAGCGTCAGTACCTGGCTGGCGAGTTGCAACTTGAATTTACACCGCAAGGGACATTGGCTGAAAAATTGCGTGCCGGTGGTGCAGGAATTCCAGCTTTCTTTACCAAGACCGGCGTCGGTACTATCGTCGCTGAGGGTAAGGAAATACGTGAGTTTGATGGGCAACAGTATGTCATGGAGCGAGCACTGGTTTCTGACGTGTCTTTGGTGAAAGCGTACAAGGCAGATAAAGCCGGTAACTTGGTTTACCGTAAAACTGCGCGTAATTTTAATCCTAACGTGGCGATGGCCGGAAAAATTACCGTGGCTGAAGTGGAGGTTCTGGTTGAAATAGGGGAACTTGATCCGGACGAAATCCACACACCAGGTATTTACGTGCAGCGTATTGTCGTTAATGCGAATCCAGAAAAACGTATAGAACAACGCACGGTTCGCCCTTCTTAATCCGCGCGCATCATTCTTAGAAAATATAGACAGGAAAACTAACATGGCATGGAATCGTGATGAAATGGCTGCGCGTGCGGCCCAAGAGTTGCAAGATGGTTTTTACGTTAACCTCGGAATCGGGTTGCCGACCTTAGTCGCTAATCATGTGCCAAAGGGAATGGATGTCTGGTTGCAATCCGAAAATGGTCTACTTGGTATAGGCCCATTTCCGACAGAAGCGGAAGTGGATGCAGATTTGATCAACGCCGGCAAGCAAACGGTGACGACCTTGCCAGGATCGTCTATCTTCAGCTCGGCCGATTCATTCGCCATGATACGCGGTGGCAAAATTAATCTAGCGATTCTGGGGGCGATGCAAGTGAGCCAGACCGGTGATCTGGCCAATTGGATGATCCCTGGAAAGATGGTGAAAGGAATGGGCGGTGCCATGGATCTGGTGGCGGGTGTTGGCCGTGTCGTGGTCTTGATGGAGCATGTCGCCAAAGGCGATGCGCACAAGATACTTAAGACGTGCAATCTCCCGTTGACCGGGGTCGGTGTCGTTAATCGCATCATTACGGATCTGGGTGTCATCGATGTAACGCCCCAAGGTTTAACCCTCGTTGAGCTGGCAACAGGTGTCACTAAAGAAGAAATAATTGCTAAAACCGAAGCTGTTTTAGATGTCAGCGCTGTTGCTTAAAAAGTGATTGATCAAGTAAAAATGCGTATGACAACAAGGTTGTCTACGCATTTTTTTTATTTTTTTATGAATATACTGGGTGGGAGTACGAGGCGATGCTGTCGTTTTGCGCAATACTGATAAGCGTTTTCGTATTAATTTTCTCAATACTCCCCTCATTATTCATTTTTCTGAAGATTGTTCATTGGTTTGACGTTACCGCAATCAGATGACAGCCATTTGCCTGCGCTTTCCATGTGCTGGGTCACCGGGCGATCGTGCGATGTTCCCTTGAAATCATAACTTGATCGAACACTGTCGCTGCCGTTATAGCTGCCCTTGACTTTGCCTACGCCTTTTAGTTCGGGGCCATCGCAGATCAAATCCATCGAGTACTCATTGCCATTGTGCTTGATGTTTTGTGGTGTGCAACCTGGCTGTTGTCTTTGTGCTGCTGCTGCTGGGTGATCCTGTTCTGCCATTTCCTTGCTGATACAGACGGTGGTTTTCATGGCGCCGTCTTGCATCGTCGGCATTTTGATGCCCATTTTCTTTATCTGTTCAAGTTGTTCGGGCGGCATTTTGGGCATGGCTTTCATCGCATCCGATTGCATGCTCATTTCCCATAGGCCAGGCTTCATTTTTCCTGCGGCCTGCGCGTGATTGGTAATAAACAATCCATAAATCGAAGACAGTAAAAGTATCTTGGCGAGCCGCGTCATGGAAATCTCCGTTAATTGGTTATAAAGTAGTGAGAAGTGCAAGGCTAAATATAGAACCAAAAGGGCGAAAGGGAAAGTTTTTTCGCCCTTTTTTAATTTATTGTGCGACCCAGCCGCCATCCATATTCCACGCCACGCCTCTGATTTGATCGGCCACATCGCTGCAAAAGAAGACCGCCAGTGCGCCAAGTTGTTCCGGGGTGACAAATTCGCCTGAAGGTTGTTTTTCAGCGAGCAGAGATTTTTTCGCTTGCTCATTGCTCACGCCATCTTTCTCGGCGCGCGCATCCACTTGTTTTTGCACCAGTGGTGTCAATACCCATCCTGGACAGATGGCGTTGCAGGTGATGCCAGTCTGCGCGGTTTCCAGTGCCGTTGATTTGGTGAAGCCGACGAGGCCGTGTTTGGCTGCAACGTAGGCTGATTTTTGCGCTGAGGCGACTAGGCCATGCACCGAAGCGAGGTTGATGATGCGCCCCCAGTTTTTAGCCTTCATGCCAGGTAGCGCCAGACGTGTCGTGTGGAACGCAGAGCTGAGATTGATGGCGATGATCGCATCCCATTTCTCAACCGGAAAATCTTCAATATTCGCCACATGCTGGATGCCCGCATTGTTGACCAAGATATCGATGCCGCCAAATTGTCTGGCCGCGTCCTCCATCATTGACGAAATTTGCTCAGGCTTACTCATATCAGCGCCGTTGTAGGTTGTTTTAACGTCGAATTCGTGCTCGGTTGCGGCTCTCAGTGCATTGATCTCATTGATGTCGCCAAAGCCGTTAAAAACGATGTTTGCTCCCGCTGCTGCCAGAGACCTGGCGATGCCTAAGCCAATGCCTGAAGTGGACCCAGTGACCAGCGCGGTCTTGCCTGTGAGTGGATGCGTTTGCATGATGACTCCTATCATATTGTTATGTGAATAAAAAAATAGTATTTGATGAATTCTTCACAGATTTTAATCCCAACGACCAGTAAAATGACAGACTATCCTTCCTAGTAAAAATACTGGGGCGCCATGAAAATGAGTTCGAAAGGTCGTAACGATGCAAGCCAAACGCAAATCAGTGCAGTGTCTTTCTCCTGCTGGGTTACATCGGATGTCATACAAAGAGTGGGGTGATGCGGATAATCAAAATGTGTTGGTCTGTGTGCACGGAATTACCCGCGTTTCAGATGATTTTGATGCGCTGGCTCTGGCGCTTTCCGATCATTACCGCGTGATTTGCCCTGATGTCGTTGGGCGTGGCCAGTCTGATAGCTTGCCTCATCCTCAGCTCTACCAGGTTCCTCAATATGTCAGTGACATGGTCACTTTATTGGCGCGCTTGGATGTGGCAAAGCTTGATTGGTTTGGTACCTCGATGGGCGGCTTAATCGGTATGGGATTGGCGTCGCTGCCAAATAACCCGATCCGGAAACTCGTCTTGAATGATGTAGGGCCATCCTTAAATTTTGAGGCAATTGCGCGTATCGGTGACTATATTGGTCAGGACGTGCGCTTTGATACTTTTGATGAGGCTGCCGCGTATATTCGTGAAGTATCCATTTCCTTTGGGCCGCATACTGAAGAGCAATGGTATAAATTGGCGGCTGACGTATTAAAGAAAAATAAAGACGGAAAGTGGATACGTCATTATGATTTGAATGTTTCCGTTCCCGTCAAAGCCATCACCCCAGAATTGGCGGTGGCGGCACAAAAAATGCTTTGGGCAGCATATGATGCAATCACATGCCAAACCTTGCTGGTGCGAGGGAGTAATTCTGATCTGCTGACCAAAGAAGCGGCGCAAGAAATGACGCGGCGCGGACCACGTGCCACATTGGTGGAAATTGCAGGAGTAGGGCATGCGCCCACTTTTTTGCAGCCTGAACAAATCGCCATTGCCAGAGACTTCTTGTTGGGTTGAAGTTTATCTATTTTTATTTGGAACAAAATGAGTATTCAACGAATTCATGTCGGCCAGCGTTTGTCAGAAATCGCTATTTTTAACAAGCTTATTTATTTGGCGGGACAAATTCCCGAAGACATCCATGCGGATATCGTTGGTCAAACAACAGAAGTATTGGGTCATGTTGATCGATTGCTGGCGGAAGCGGGCAGTGATAAATCCAGGATATTGATGTGTCAAATTTTTCTATCGGACATCACTCTTATTTCTGGCATGAACCAGGCTTGGGATGCGTGGGTTGCTGACAGTAATGCGCCGCCACGCGCCACTGTGCAGGCATTGCTGGCTAACCCATCTTGGTTAATCGAAATTGTCGTCACTGCCGCGCAGAAATAAATCATGGTATCTATAACGACGATAGCTTCCGAGTCCCCGGTACTGGAAGGTTTGACTGCCACCGAGTCAGAACGTGTGTTAGCTGCACTGGAGTTTGTGACGCCTTTCTATGTTAATCGTAATGTCATCACAGAACAAAACGCGCTGCAGTTTGTGATGGGCGTGGTATCGACTTTGGCGATGTTGAAGTCTGATGTCGATACGCGTATCGCCGGATTATTATTTGAATTGCCTGAACTTAATCCACTCGCGGCAGAACAAATCGAAACGCGTTTTGGTCAGGAGATTGCTAATCTGGTGAATGGCATTCGCCGCCTGATGCGATTGCGCGAAGCGATACAGACGCAGCATGACATAGGGCGAGGCAAAGACGACGCCGAAAAAACCGCAAGCCAGATGGAAACCTTGCGCAAAATGGTGTTAGCCATGGCGACTGATATGCGAGTTGTGCTAGTAAGGTTGGCTTCAAGAGTGACGACATTGCGGTATTTTGCTGAATGCAAGCGTGAAGACGGCGCAGCGCAGCAATATGCCAGCGAAACCATGGATCTTTATGCGCCGCTGGCGAATCGATTGGGCGTATGGCAGCTGAAATGGGAATTGGAAGATTTGTCCTTTCGTTTTCTGGAGCCAGTTCAGTACAAGCGCATCGCCAAAATGCTGGAAGAAAAACGCATGGATCGCGAAAGCTTTGTCGTCTCTGCGATAGCACGTCTCAAGGCCGAACTGAAGTCTGTTGGCGTGCAGGCAGACGTGTCTGGTCGCCCTAAGCATATTTACAGTATCTGGAAAAAAATGAAGGGCAAGGACGTTAATTTTGATGGGCTCTATGACGTTCGTGCGTTTCGAGTCATCGTTGATGACGTTAAGGATTGCTATACGGTACTGGGTATTCTCAATAATATCTGGACCTCAATCCCAGAAGAGTTTGACGACTATATTTCGCGCCCCAAACCTAATGGCTACAAGTCCTTACATACGGTTGTCATGGTGGAGGATGGGCGGCCTCTAGAAGTGCAAATTCGTACGCGTGAAATGCACCAATTTTCTGAATATGGCGTTGCCGCGCATTGGCGCTATAAAGAGACCGGTGGATCGAATTTTTTAGCGCAAGAATACGATGAGAAAATTGCTTGGCTAAGGCAATTACTGGCATGGAAAACAGAAGTCGCCGACGTAGTCGTCGGCCAGGAAGAGTTGCAACGTGAATGGGTAGAGAAAATTAAAGCGGCATCGCTTGATGACCGGATCTATGTACTTACGCCTCAGGCAAGGGTGATTGAATTACCTAGCGGTTCTACACCTGTTGATTTTGCTTACCAGTTGCATACCGATGTCGGGCATCGATGCCGGGGAGCGCGCGTTGACAATGTCATGGTGCCTTTGAATACGCCGTTGAAAAATGGTCAAACAGTAGAAATCATTACGCTTAAGAGTGGCTCGAATCAGGCTGGGCCTTCCCGCGATTGGCTGGGTGCTGAGTATTCAGCCAGCACGCGTACGAGAAGCAAAATTCGCGCATGGTTCAATGTGATTGACCAGCAAGAGACCTTATCCAATGGTCGAGCTTTGGTGGAAAAAACCTTACAGCGTGAAGGTAAGACTGCGGTCAATCTCGAAGATTTGGCGCATAAGTTGGGATTCTCCAATGTTGATGACTTATTTTTATCGGTGGGCAAAGAAGAATTTAGTTTGCGTCAGATTGAAAATATTTTGCGCGACAATCCCGAGGTCGTAGAGCCTGATGAAATTAGCATCACCAACAAAAGTCGTGCTTCCAGCGTCATGCAGGGGGCAAAATCTGGCGTGTTAGTGGTTGGCACCGAAGGATTGATGACGCAATTGGCGCGCTGTTGTAAGCCAGCACCACCAGACGAAATAGTTGGCTTCATTACGCGTGGAAAAGGTGTTTCGATTCATCGTTTGAGTTGCTCAAATTTTGCCGAAATGCGCAATAAAGCGCCTGAACGCGTCATTCAGACAACTTGGGGTGAGCACGGCAAGGAGACCGTTTATCCGGTGGATATCTTTGTCCTGGCGCAAGACCGGCAAGGATTGTTACGCGATATTTCCGAGGTCTTTTCTCGTGAAAAAATCAATGTGATCGGCGTTAATACACAAAGCGCAAAATCCCAGGCACGTATGTCGTTTACAGCTGAAATAGGCAGTACTGCACAATTGCAAAAAGCCTTGACTATTATTCGAGAGGTTGGTGGTGTACAGGAAGTTCGCCGGCAATAATTGACTCATTCGAATTTGAAAGCGCAATGCGCATGCGGGTTGTAGCCTGTTTTGTGCTGTAAGGCCCCATGGATATTGCGGTATCTATTTTTTATTTTGACGAAATGACGAAAAGCAGCTCTTCATACTGACCTATTCCTGATATTTCGGATTGTAAAGTGAGTGCCGTTTAGTGTTAAGGTTGATTCCGAGAGTAAGCGACCTTGTCATAATTTTTTAATCACGACTCTGTAACTGCGTGTATTTAATGTAGTGTGTAGTTTTGTCGGGATTGGATTTTCCGACCATGATTTTTATTTCATTTCAAAAAATGCGTATTGTTCAGTAAAAAATAATAGCTAGGGAAGCAGCATAATTACCTTGTTCATATAAAGCCTTGAAGCAGGCACGGTTTTATTAATATCAACTTTACTAATTTTCTTTTATTAAAAAAAGCCAATAAAAATAGTGGAAAAACCTTTACGGTACGTTTGATATTTGCTATAGTTTCGGCTCTTCGGGCGGTTAGTTCAGCTGGTTAGAATACTTGGTCGACATCCAAGGGGTCGCAGATTCGAATTCTGCACCGCCCACCAGAATTTATAGTGATACACGTATACTACTATGAGCGAGAAAGGCATCATGGTTATGACACCACGAACTACGAGCACAAGCATTTGTGAGCGACGCTAGTCGGTGTTATTTTTCGTCTGTTGGTATTGAAAATAAACGCGGCTAGCCCGCGTTTTTTTTCGTCTTTTTTTAAGTTTAATAAACCGCTTCCGGCAAGCCTTGCCGATAGGAGATTAAAATGATTTCAGTTCGACTTCCAGATGGATCGCAGCGTCAATTTGATTCGGCCGTGACTGTTGCGCAGGTTGCTGCAAGTATCGGCGCTGGCCTGGCCAAGGCTGCATTGGCAGGTAAGGTCGATGGTAAGTTGGTGGATACTTCGTACCTCATCGATTCGGATGTGGACTTGTCCATTATCACTGATAAAGACGCTGATGGCCTCGACGTTATTCGTCACTCAACTGCGCATTTGTTGGCGTACGCGGTTAAAGAATTATTCCCTGAAGCGCAAGTGACAATAGGCCCAGTGATTGAAAACGGTTTTTTCTATGACTTCTCGTACAAGCGTCCATTTACTCCAGAAGATCTGGTGGTAATTGAAAAGAAAATGACGGAACTGGCTAAGAAAGATGAGCTGGTAACGCGCAAAGTATTGCCGCGTGATGAGGCTGTTGCCTACTTTAAATCCATCGGCGAAGCTTACAAGGCTGAGATCATCGAGTCGATTCCCGCTGATCAGGATGTCTCCCTATACACCGAAGGGGCGTTTACTGATTTGTGCCGTGGTCCGCACGTGCCATCAACCGGAAAATTGAAGGTTTTCAAGCTGATGAAACTAGCTGGAGCCTACTGGCGCGGTGATTCTAAAAATGAAATGCTACAACGTATTTACGGCACTGCATTCGCAAAAAAAGAAGATCAAGAAACCTACTTGCACATGTTGGAAGAGGCTGAAAAACGCGATCACCGCAAACTTGGTAAGGCACTGGATCTATTCCATTTTCAAGATGAAGCCCCAGGTTTGGTTTTTTGGCATCCTAAGGGCTGGACGATTTGGCAGCAAATTGAACAATATATGCGACGGGTTTATCAAGATTGTGGCTATCAGGAAGTTAAGGCGCCGCAGATTTTGGATCGCACTCTTTGGGAGAAAACGGGTCATTGGGAGAACTATCGTGAAAATATGTTCAGTACCGAATCGGAAAATCGCAACTATGCGTTGAAGCCGATGAATTGTCCGGGGCATGTGCAGATTTTCAACTCCAATATGCGCAGTTATCGCGAATTGCCATTGCGCTACGGTGAATTTGGTCAATGTCACCGCAACGAGCCTTCTGGCGCCTTGCATGGCATTATGCGCGTGCGCGGATTTACTCAGGATGATGGACATATATTTTGCACCGAGGATCAGATTCAAGGAGAGGTCTCAGCGTTTCACTCCCAGGCCATGAAGGTATATGCCGATTTTGGTTTTAAACATATTGCAATCAAGGTCGCGTTGCGCCCGGATAATCGTATCGGCTCAGACGAGACTTGGGATAAGGCTGAGGAAACTTTGCGCTCAGCTTTGCGTGATTGCGGAATGGCGTGGGAGGAGTTGCCAGGAGAAGGTGCTTTTTATGGTCCAAAAATCGAATATCATCTCAAGGATAGTTTAGGGCGTCCGTGGCAGGTCGGAACTATGCAAGTAGATTTTTCTATGCCTGCGCGTCTCTCTGCGGAATATGTTTCTGACGATAACTCGCGCAAAGTGCCCGTCATGTTGCATCGGGCTATTGTCGGCTCTATGGAACGGTTTATCGGCATTTTGATAGAAAACCATGCTGGCGCATTACCATTGTGGCTTGCCCCAGTGCAAATTGCCGTCCTCAATATCTCCGAGTCACAGGCTGATTATGCTAAATCTGTAGCGGAAAACCTAAGGAAACAAGGGTTTAGAGTGCACACAGATTTGCGTAATGAGAAAATAACCTATAAAATACGTGAGCATTCGATGCAAAAGTTACCTTATATCGTCGTTATCGGTGACAAAGAGAGGGATGCAAACACAGTGGCTGTGCGTACGCGTGGCAATCTGGATCTGGGTGTAATGACTCAAGAAGCTTTGTTGGAACGTCTTCAAAATGACGTGACAAACAAAGTATAGCCAGATAAGACAAAGCGAAAGAGCACGGCCGATTTATTTATTTTTCGAAGGAAACTACAATAGCTACCGACAAGTCACATCGCATCAACGGTGAAATTACAGCGCTTGAAGTGCGCTTATCTGGCGTTGAAAATGAGCCCTTGGGCATCGTTAAACTGAGTGATGCTCTTCGTTTATCAGAAGAAGCTAACGTCGATCTGGTGGAAATCGCACCGACTGCGCAGCCGCCAGTTTGCCGTTTGATGGATTATGGTAAGTTTAAGTATCAAGAGCAGAAGAAGGCGCACGAAGCTAAACTGAAGCAAAAAGTGATCTTGGTCAAAGAAGTAAAATTCCGACCTGGCACTGATGACGGCGATTACAACATTAAGTTGCGTAATCTGACCAAATTTCTGGATGATGGTGATAAGACTAAAATCACACTGCGGTTCCGCGGTCGTGAAATGGCGCATCAGGAAATTGGTATGCGGATGTTGGAACGTTTGAAGCTAGATCTTGAGCCGTACGGTCAAGTTGAGCAGTTTCCTAAGATGGAAGGTCGTCAGATGGTCATGATTCTGTCGCCTAAGAAAAAGAAATAATTATTAAATACAAAGTTATTTGATTTTGAATTGTAGATTTACGAAATGCCTTACGATTCATGGACGGTATTTTGTAAAGGGTGGTGAACTTGATTT
>JACMRF010000125.1 GCA_014376575.1 Undibacterium sp. | reverse complement strand
TGGGTAAAGAAGCAGGGCGACAATATTGCTTTTAAGCGCATTCATGTTTCCGACTCTCGCGTTGTTCCACATCAGAAATTATTCTACTCGCTAGAAGCAATGGGCAAGCTTGAGGAATTACATACCAAAATTTTTAACGCGTTTCACGTCGAACGCAATCGTCTTCAAACGGATGCGGAAGTTCTTGAGTTCGTCACTAAAGCCGGGATCGACAAGCAGAAATTTCTCGACGTGTACAATTCTTTTTCTATCCAAAGTAAATTGAACAGATCGGCACTATTAATGACCTCATATCAGATTGACTCTTGGCCAAAAATCGCCGTGGATGGTCGTTTTATGACTTCGCCAGTGATGGCGGGTGTTGGTTTGGGACGTGTCTCCGAGCAAACTCAGAATCAGGCATTAGTACCAGTGCTAGATGCGCTCATTGCCAAAATTCAAAAAGAAAAAAATGTTTTGGCCGCTACGGATCCAGTCAAAGTGCCTGCTAAGAAAAAATAATTTTAGGCGTTCTTACACAAAAATCCGCCCAAATCTGGCGGATTTTTTTATTGAAAATTTATATCATGAAAACAGTTTTTATCACTGGCGCTTCGTCGGGTATTGGTGCCGCACTGGCGAAAAAATTCGCCAGTGAGGGTGCTCTGCTTGGTCTGGTGGCGCGTCGGCAAGATATGTTGGAACAATTGTGCTTAAGCCTGCCAAATGCGCAACAGCATAAGCTTTATGCGCTTGATGTCAGTGATCATGCCGCGCTCAACGCTGCGGCTGAGGACTTCATCAGCGTAGCTGGTAAGGTGAATATAGTGATCGCCAATGCAGGAATCTCGGTTGGTACCTTGACCGAATTTTCTGAGGATATCCCTGTATTTGCGCGCGTGATGGAAGTCAATGTGCTCGCAACAGTGGCTACCTTTGCCCCTTTTATTGCGAACATGAAGCAACATGCGGCGCACGAGTCTTGTCGTCTGGTGGGTATTGCCAGCGTCGCCGGGATACGAGGCTTGCCGGGTGCAGAGGCGTATAGCGCGTCTAAGGCGGCGGTGATCAGTTATTGTGAGTCATTGCGGGTTGAATTAAAGGCAAGCGGAATTCGTGTTGTGACCATAGTACCAGGCTATATTGATACGCCAATGACTCAAGTAAATAGTTACCCCATGCCTTTTCTCATGTCGCCCGAAAAGTTTGCGACGACTGCGGCACATGCCATTACCGCTGGTAGTTCTTACAAAGTGATTCCGTGGGAAATGGGAATTGTCGCAAAATTATTGCGGATACTACCCAATTTTTTATACGATTTCTTTTTTTCCAAGACGCCGCGTAAGATACGGGCGAGTAAATAATGTCATTAATTGATGCAATAGGACAACATCATAGTGTCATTGAAACGAGATTAGATTTGCCTCGTATTGTCTGCCTTGTGCCTTCAATTACAGAATTGCTGTGTGATCTTGGCCTTGCTCAATACCTGGTGGGACGTACCGGATTTTGCATCCATCCGGCTGGGATTGTTAGTGGTATCCCCAAGATTGGGGGCACCAAAGACGTTAATATAGAAAAAATCCGCGGACTCTTTCCTACGCATTTATTGGTTAATATCGATGAAAATGAAAAGCCGACAGTCGATCTACTGAGAGAATTTATTCCTCACATTATCGTTACCCATCCCCTCACTCCTCTCGATAATTTGGCGTTGTACCGGCTGCTTGGTGACATCTTTGGTGTGCAAATGCGAGCCAAAGAATTGTGTGATTCGTTTCAACACGCCTATGCACAACTCTCGCCAGTAAATTCAATTCAGACCATGTTGTATTGCATCTGGAAGGACCCGTGGATGACTGTTTCTACAGACACTTACATTAGTAATATGCTGGCCTTAAAAGGTTGGAAAAGCTGGAGTTCACCCACTTCGTTGCTGCGCTATCCTCAATTCGAATGGACTCAAGAGTTGCTGGCGACAATTGACGGCGTACTGCTCTCCAGCGAACCTTATCGCTTCACAACGGAGCATGTTGACGCACTTGAGCAGCAATTAAATAAACCAGTGCGGCTAGTAGATGGAGAAATGCTGTCATGGTACGGAAGTCGTGCCATAGCTGGCTTACGGTATTTGAGTCAGCTTTGATTTACCCAGGCCGAGAACGATAATATTCTTCTCAAGCTTTTCAATGCGATGTTTGCTTTCAGGACAGCGCAGGACGCCATATTAAATTTTGAAACCGTTCGAAATTCGATGGAATAATCTGACTGAGCCTTATTTTTACCCATTTTTCGATTGAAAATTTGGCAAATTCCCACTCTATTTGTATGTTCTGCAACTCATAAAAGATACACTGGTATTGACTTCAATCAAGGGCTAAAGAGATACTTGCTCTGACGCTTTTGTATGCTTGAAAGTTGATAGCCTTGGTGAATACGTCTTTTTGTTTGGCGACCTTGTTCTCGAGAATATCTGCCAAGCGTCATGTGTTCCGCTGCATCAGCATGTGACTCATGTGCGCTTTTTACTAATGGATAGTTTTGGGTCTACGTCTATTTGTTGACGTGGGCGAGATATGTTTGAAATACTTTTAGAGGATTTTGTATGACGATAATAAGAAAAGCTGTTTTGCTCGCTTTATATGGTGCCACTTCCGCCGCAGCTATATCGCCGGCGATGTCTTTTGCACAAACTACTCCTACAGACAAGGCGACAGAACCTGGTGTTCAGACGATGACCATTGTTGGTTCTCGTCGCGCCAGTAATTCTGCGACAGATACCCCCTTGCCGATAGATTTTATTTCGATGTCTAAGGTTGCCGAACAAGGTGGTCAGTTTGATTTGGCGCAGACCTTGACATACCTGTCGCCGTCCTTTAACTCCACCAGACAAACGGGCGCAGATGGTGCCGATCTGGTTGATTCTGCAGCTTTACGCGGTCTAGGCTCTGACCAAACCTTGGTATTGGTCAATGGTAAACGTCGCCACACGACAGCACTGGTCAATCTGTTTGGCGCACGTAATCGCGGCAATACCGGCACCGATCTGAATGCCATCCCTATGCTCGCGATTGCCAATGTACAAATCTTGCGTGATGGTGCCGCCGCGCAATACGGCTCGGATGCGATTGCCGGTGTGATGGACATTAGCCTAAAAAAGACGCTAGGGTGTGAAGCAGTATTTGGCTATAGCCAATATTCTGTTGGCGATGGCAAAAACTATTTGCCATCGGCCTATTGCGGAATGGAGATCGGCAACAAGGGCGTACTTGGCATCACCGTCGAATATAGCGATAGAGGCCGTTCAAATCGCGCTGATCCAGGAAGCCTGCGCACCATTGGTGATAGCAAGGCACAAAGCACCAGTGTTTATATGAACGGCGATTTGCCCAGTGGCGGCGGTGACAAATTGTATTTCACTTTAGGTGCTCAGCAGCGTAAGGCATCTTCTGCAGCATTTGCACGTGGTGGTATTGGTTCCGACGATATTCCATCGCGCAATTCGGCGGCAATGTACCCGAACGGTTTTGTGCCTTATATCAATGGCGATATCAATGATGTGTACGGTACCGTTGGCTATCGCTGGCAGCTTGGCGAGTGGCGTACCGATCTGTCACAGACTTATGGTTACAACGATCTAAAGTACAACATCAGCAATACCTTGAATGCGTCTATCGCTAACAAGGATTTGTTAGCCGGCGGTAAAGGGATGAGCCCTACGCGTTTTGATGCGGGTGGATTTTCATTTGGTCAGGCGACTACGAATCTTGATTTCAGCCGTTTCTATGATGGCATCATGAATGGAGTGAATGTCGCGTTCGGTACTGAGTATCGTAGCGAGACATACAAAATTAACGCGGGCGAGCCAGGCTCATATAACGATGTAGATGGCCTAGGTAACGGTGGTAATGCGGGTAGTCAGGGTTTCCCAGGTTTTCAGCCTGGAGATAGAACTAATAAAAGTCGCAATAGTATTGCAGCCTACGTTGATATAGAAACGGACGTCACCTCTCAATTCAAAGTACAAACAGCTCTTCGTGGCGAGCGTTATAGCGACTTCGGATCTACCCTGACAGGGAAATTGGCTGGTAGTTACAACATCGATAAAAATATTGTGTTGCGAGGTTCACTCAGTAGTGGTTTCCGTGCTCCGTCTTTACAGCAAGTATATTTTTCTTCCACTTTTACTGACTTTATCAGTGGTGTGCCGCAAGACGTAGTCCTGGCACCAAATGGCGGAACGATAGCCAACGCTGCCGGAATTCCAAAGTTGAAGGAAGAAACCTCCAAGAACTATACTTTTGGTTTAACCCTTAAACCTGCAATTAACGTTGCTGTCACAATTGATTTGTATCGTATTAATATTAGCGATCGTATCGTCTTGTCAGGGCGCTTCGACGCGAATAATTATCCTGCTCTGGGCGCAACTCTGGCAGCATTAGGCGTCGGGCAAGCCCAGTTTTTTGTCAATTCCATCGATACCAAGACACAAGGTTTGGATCTGACTGCCTCTCATAAAGTTGATCTATCAGGGGGTAAATTTTCTACTTTCCTAGGATTGAATTATAGTAAAACCGAAGTGACCAAAGTC
>JACMRF010000124.1 GCA_014376575.1 Undibacterium sp. | reverse complement strand
GCACGATCGCCGGCTCTGGCAATGCTGCGTAATCATCGGCTTCAAGCGAAAGTATCTGACGCCGGGCTAACCTTAATTGGGAAGCAACTTGCTCGACCGACCACCCCATTGCGTTCCGCCCTGCTGCCAATGTAGCACCTGGCGACAGTGCTACTCTCGCGGCATCTGCCGCAGAGATATCGGCAGCAATAGGCAGCCCTAATCGAGACTCGATTTGTTCCTGATAGTGAAAAGTTCCTGTTGGTTCAGACAGAATCGGTTCATCGGATACAGAATCACTCATTAAACCCCTCACATAAATGAATTTTCAATCAAATTACAAGTCAACTATACCAGCATATAAACACTCTTTTCTCACACTAACGTCATTCGCTGGAAGCCGGTCAACAAGTTGGTATTGACAACAACGCCGCCCTACCGCAGCTATCGCCGATTGAACAATAATCGGTTAAGCTACCGTACTCTCAGGCAATGTTTAGTGCGAGATAGTGGAACACTGACGTTAACAGGGACATGCACAGACAGGAAATGTTCAATCATCAGCACGTTTTCTAAAAAAATTACCAATTGTAAATAATAGCCATCAATCGCAAGATTGTCTCTATTCTGATCAGGACTTAACCATTGTTCAGCTTTTTGCTTTCGGGCGACAGGCCTTCGTTTTTTTGGAGCATTACTTATGATTAAAATTGCTGTCGTGTCTTATGACAATGCAAGCCCGCTCATTCCAATCGCTGCCGTTTTTGGATCTGAGCAAATGACAATAGGGCGAAGTGACGACAATTTTCTCGTCTTGCCAGATCCCAAGCACTTCGTATCCCGGTCCCAAGCCAAAGTCTGGAGCGATGGCGCGCAACACCACCTGATTAACCTCAGCCGGGCCAATCCTATCCGGATCAATGAAAAGGAAATTGAACCTGAACAAAAATACGATCTTCAATCAGGTGACCGGATCCAAATTGGTTTGTACCGGCTGAGCGTCGAGGCAGCAGAAACCACTGAATCAAGCGCATCGGCACGAATCAAACCAACAGCAGACATAAAAACAACTCCGCATCTGCCTACTAAAACAGCATCGAATAAAACAGCCCTATCAGTTTCCGCTACAAAAACACCCGTGCAATTACCCCATTTTTTATTACGTACTGAAACGACTCAGGTGCAGGGCGAACATAGCGCGCGTCCTGCAGACTCATTACAAAAGCCAACACAAATAGTGCAGCTGGCAACAATCTCCCCTGAGACATCAACGTCAAACACAGAAACGGCAAGCTCCATCGACGTAAGCCCCCCCTCAGAAGCGAGCGTACTTTTGCAAGCATTTTTAAATGGTGCGGGTCTGCCCACCATAAACATTTCCTCAGGACTCACTGCGGAATTGATGGAAACCTTGGGGAAATTAGTGGCGACATCCGTCCAGGGAACGATGGAACTGATCGCGCAACGCGCGCTGGTCAAGCGCGAAGTGAATGCAGAAGTGACCATGGTCGTTTTGCGGAAAAATAACCCTTTAAAATTTTTCCCCGACAGCCAGACTGTAATCACGCAGATGTTACGTAAAAAAATGCCGGGCTTCATGGCTCCTGCAGAGGCAATGGAAGACGCGTTTCTTGATTTGCGCGCCCACCAGCTTGGTGTCATCGCTGGGATGAAAGCGACTATGGATGCGACATTAAAGAAATTACAGCCGACTGGCGTTGAAAAACAATTAGGCGCGCCAACACTGCTCGATTACATTCATCCGTCACGGCGTAAAGCGGCGATGTGGGATCATTTTTCCGAACTATTTGATACTATTTCGCTAGAAACAAAAGATGAAAACCAATCCTTGTTCGGAAAGGAATTTTTGGTCGCCTATGAAGAAGAAGTTGAGCAAGCAAAACATCACTTTCTGACGCCCTGATTGAGCCCTCGCGCCATGATCAAAATTGAGCTAGACACAGCGCACTTTAGTGCAATCGGCAACAGACAAACCAACCAGGATGCGCTCGCCAGCGCGCATGAGGATGATCTGACTTGTTTCGTTGTCTGTGATGGCACGGGCGGTCATGAAGGCGGCGAGGTTGCTGCCACTCTTGTGACACAAAGCATCATCGAAAAATTTATTCAAGAAGCCTCGTTCAGCGCACGTGCGCTGAGTTCTTACGTTGATTGGGCGATACAAAAAGTAGCAAAAAACAAACAAGATAATCGCAGACAAGAACACATGAGTGCGACCATGGCGACGGTGCTGATCGATCAAAGCAATCGCTGCGCTTTGTGGGTGCACTTAGGTGACACCAGAATTTACATGTTTCGTGAAGGGAAAATCAAAACAATTTCCAAAGACCACAGCATGACGCAGAGGCTGGTGGATGCCGGCTATGTCGATTACGCGCAGATACGTCAGCACCCCCAGCGCAGCGTGCTATTCGCAGCCATAGGCGCAGAAGGCGACACGCGCCCTGAAATAACATCGGAAGCAATAGCCCTTCAGGATGGCGACGCATTTCTGCTTTGCACTGACGGTTTTTGGGAATGGGTACATGATGACGAGATGGAACAAAGTCTTTCATTGGCAAAGAGCAGCAGTGAATGGTTAAATGAAATGAATATCATTGCTCAACGTCATCTCGGTACAGCAAACATAGATAGAGATAACTTTTCGGCTTTTACCATTTGCGTGCGTGATTCAGTTGAAAAAAATTGACATGGCATTAGCAACCGCTCACATGGCATTAACAAAATTTATCATTCGAGTGCGCCTTGAAAACTGAAAAAATACTCGGTCAAATCACCTCCGTTGAATCTTTTAAGGGCACCGAAAATTGCCTTGCTGTCGGTACCTGGCTCAACGACTTTGAGATCACGGGCATCCTCGGTGAAGGTGGGTTCGGCATTGTGTATCTGGCATTTGATCACTCACTGCAGCGCACAGTTGCCATCAAAGAATACATGCCGGGAACCCTGGCTGGAAGAGCCGTAGACGGCAGCGTTGCGGTGCGTGCAGAACGCCATAAAGCCACCTTTGACGCGGGTTTAAAAAGTTTTATTAACGAGGCGCGCCTTCTGGCACAGTTTGATCATCCTTCGCTGATTAAAGTGTATCGTTTTTGGGAAAAAAACAAGACCGCGTATATGGCGATGCGCTATTACGACGGCGACACTCTAAAAGACATTGTAAAAAACCGGCCTGAGCTCATTACAGAAGTCTGGCTGAAATTTATCTTCAAGCAAATTCTGGAAGCGCTGGACACCCTATACAAAGCCAAAATCCTGCACCGAGACGTTTCACCTGACAACATCATCGTACAAAAAAATGGCGACGCGGTATTGCTCGATTTCGGTTCAGCACGCCAGATCATCGGAGACATGACGCAAGGACTAACGGTCATCCTCAAGCCCGGCTATGCGCCGGTCGAGCAATATTCTGATGATGAAGACTTGCAGCAGGGGCCATGGACAGATATTTATGCCTTGGCGGCAGTCATGTATTTCATGATACTAAAAACCCCTCCACCAATGGCGGTAGCGCGTATTGTCAAAGATTCTTTAGTCCCGTTGCAGGATGGTAAGCACCCGGGTTTTAGCGAGAAATTTTTGATGGCCGTCGACAAGGGTCTGGCAATTCAACCGCGAGACCGACCACAGTCTATGGATGAATTTCGGCGTCAATTAGGTATAAGCGCCTTCGTTTCGGCACGCCATTCACGCAGTGGCGGCGCCATTCACACCGCTGAAATACTGAGCGACACCGATGAAGTCGCCAACGTTGCCCGCATTAGAAATGCCCCATACACGGCGACTTTGCCGAGCACGCAATATGGCCAGCAGCATCGACCTGCTATCAGCAAAGAAAACCGTCTCAGAGACATTGTGATCGCAACGGGTTCTGGTTTGATTTTGTTAGCAGCTATAGGTATTTATTTCGCTAAAAATAATAAAAATAATAAAAATATAAATCCACAAACTCAAGTCAACTCGCCCACCAAAGCAATAGCGCCGTCAATTCTCGGTGTGTCCGGCATAGTACAAGAAAAGTCGGATTGGAATAAATTAGATGCTGATTCCGGCACGTCACTAGATGCATTAATGGCATTCTTACAGCAATATCCTTCTGGTCAGTTTGCGGATGCCGCGCATGCGCGCATTGCCCAATTAGATAAAGTGACGAGCGCGAGCAAAACAGCCAGCGCCAACGCGCAAGAGAACAACAAGACCAACGGCAATATCAAATTGTCGGCCAAACCTTGGGGAACTGTTTTTGTAGATGGAGTGCAAAGTGGTGCCAGCCCACCGTTAAAGAATTTGAGTTTATCCCAAGGCAGGCAGAAGATCAG
>JACMRF010000123.1 GCA_014376575.1 Undibacterium sp. | reverse complement strand
GCTTTGAGTTGCTCTGCGGCTCTTAGTTTCGCTTTTTTTTCAAATTCAACGCGCTGCTCCGCTTGCTCTCTCGCTTGAGTCTCCAGCATTGCTCTTTCATTCAATTCTTCTGTTTCCTGGCTATTGGCAGCAATTCTCGCTTCACTAGCAGCACTTGATTGGCGATCAGCTTCTTGCCTTGCGCGGCTGCTCACGATTACTTTTTCTTCCAGATCCACTTTTCTCTGCGCTAAGGCTGCGGCATCGACATCGGTCTGAGCCCTCTCTTCAGCCAGGCTTCTTGCTCTGGCTTCTGTCTGCGCGCGATGTTCAGCGGCGACTGTCGCACGTGCTTCCGCTTCAACTCTAGCGATCGCAGCGCGAATACCTTTAACATCGATGCGTGACTGTGACTCAAGGGATGCCTCGGACGTCATATACTCATCGCTTTTTTCCGCACGGCCATCCAGGGCATATGCACCCATGGATAGTCTGTCTAACAATGCCTTATTTGCGTCCATTCTTCACCTCTGGTCAATGGTCACTCCCCGTTTATATTCAAGATGCTAATGGGAGTTTCATGACTTGGATTATCACTGAACAAAAAACAATCAATGGCTCAATAAGAATAAGAAAATGCCTTCATTTCATCACTATGAAATGAACAGAAAATAAAGATTACTATTTACGTAATAAATTTACTTTTAAAATATGACAATCTGCTCTCAGAGCCACCATTTGAACCCCTAGGGACGTAAAATAATGCTTAGCAAATTTTGCATAACTCTTACGGAGAATTATCTTGGCAGAATCAGTTACGGAAATCAGACATCCTCTGATGCAACACAAATTGAGCCTGATGCGTAGCAAGGACACCCCGACGGATAACTTCCGCCGTCTCTTGCGCGAGATTAGTCAAATGCTCGCCTATGAAGTGACTCGCGACTTACCATTAGAAAATATCGAAATTGAAACACCGATTGCGACTATCGCGGCGCCTACCATTAGCGGCAAAAAACTCTGCGTTATTTCGGTATTAAGAGCTGGCAACGGCATTTTGGATGGCATGCTCGATTTATTGCCGAATGCGCGCGTTGGTCACATTGGTCTGTATCGCGATCCGATAACGTTGGAACCTGTTGAATATTATTTTAAGGTGCCTGAGGATATTGCCGAGCGCCTGGTGATCGTGGTTGACCCTATGCTGGCGACCGGAAATTCGGCCGCGGCTGCCATTACGCGCTTGAAACTACGAGGCGCGGTAAGCATCAAGTTTGTTTGTCTGTTGGCAGCACCAGAGGGTATCAAGGTCATGCAAGAGGCGCATCCGGATGTGTCAATTCTGACGGCATCGATTGATCAATGCCTTAACGAACACGGCTATATTGTTCCTGGCTTAGGTGATGCTGGTGATAGGTTATTTGGCACCAAATAGCAGTTTATTAGAAATTCAAAAGTGCATACGTCCAAGACGCACTGTTCATGCGGGTTGCAGAGGTGACAGGCTGAAGAAGCGCATGAACAGTGCGCCTTGGGGCACTCTCTTTTGAATTTTTATTGATTTTGACTAAAAAAGACCCAGATAAGCTCGCTAGCCATTCTTTTTTATTATTGAGATGCATTCTTTTCTTTGAGCTTTTCGTCAAGCTCTTCGATATGTTGCCTACGTTGCAGCGCTTTCGCTTCGACAGCAATGCGCTGCAAAATATCGTTATTGTTACGGCGGATCAGTTTGATACCATTCAAGCAATACGTGACGAAAAATTTTTCGTAGCACGCAAGTTCCGATTGCAGATACCATTTTTGCATATTGATTTTGGCGCTGTCCGAATCGGATAACGCTTGTTCCGCTACCATCAGCGTTTGTATCGAACCTGCGGCGTAGGCCTTGTCAAGTAAGGTGACGGTTTTGTTTAATTGTGTCAGCGAGTCCACACCCTGTTCATCTATCGCATTAGCGGTTTGAACACTCATGAAAAAACTAAATACCGCAAGAACGAAGACCGATGTAGCGCGAAAAGCGAGCTTCATAATAAAACCTCTTTCAATAAATGGCTTACGCAATCGACGTAGCGACTTGCCGTTGGTCAGCATTCATGTATTCACGCGACTGCATCTCGATAATGCGTGAGACGGTACGATTAAATTCATTTGATAAAGTACCTTGAGTATAAAGCTCTTCCGGTATCACCTCAGCAGACATGATCAGCTTTACTTTATTATCATAAAAGACATCAATTAACCAAGTAAAACGGCGTGCCTCAGATGACATCGCCGCTGACATCGCTGGTATCGACGACAAAATCACAGTATGAAAACGACTGGCGATTTCCAGATAATCGTTTTGAGAACGCGGGCCACCACATAAGATTGAAAAATCAAACCAAATGACACTACCAGCACGACGTAGCGCCCTCAGATCGCGCCCTTCGATGTTGACGCGTGCGTCCTCATCACTCGTTTCAGCAATACGTAGAAACATTTCGCGCAAGCGTTGATCTGTGACAGCAGATAGAGGTGTCAAATAGGCGTCGACCTGCTCTAAAGCGCGCTTACGATAATCATTGCCCGAATCAACATTAAGTACATCCAGTTTTTCTTTAAGTAAGGCAATGGTGGGCAACATACGATCGCGATGCAGTCCATCCGGATATAAACTATCTGGCTGATAATTGGAGGTCATGACAAACGACACACCGTTTTCAAACAACGCTTTTAGTAAGTTATATAGCAGCATGGCATCTGCCACATCTGAAACATGGAACTCGTCAAAACATATCAGACGGTACTTCTTGGCGATACGACGCGCGACTTCATCCAAAGGATCTGCCACACCTTTTAGTTCATCTAACTGGCGATGCACGGCGCGCATAAATTCATGAAAATGAAATCTTGTCTTACGAACGACAGGCACGACCGAATAAAAACTATCCATCAAAAAAGACTTGCCTCGCCCTACTCCTCCCCACATGTAGACACCACGCGGAACGTCTGGACGAGTGATCAGGCGTGTAAATTTGTTTGAGCGCTTTGTTTTATACAGCACCCATTCTTCATAAGCCTGCTGAAGACGATCAACTGCAAGTTGTTGCGCGATATCCGACTGAAAGCCGCGTTTGGTCAATGCATCTTGGTAAAACTCGGAAACGTTCATGCGTTTTTCTGAAGGGAAAAATTTTGAGGGGGAAATTTAACTCAATGCCGCTGATAATGTTTTATCAGCGGCGTAAGTACTAAACGCTGGCACTACGAATGATTGCTTATGAACTTCTGATCTATTGGTTGATTAAATTTAGAAATTCAACGAACGCTTATCAACCGCGAGTGCTGCCTCTTTAGTTGCCTCGGATAGTGAGGGATGAGCATGGCAGATACGTGCGATGTCTTCTGCAGAAGCGCGAAACTCCATTGCCACTACCGCCTCAGCAATCAGTTCAGATGCCATAGGGCCGACGATGTGCACACCGAGGATTTCATCGGTAGTGGCATCAGCAAGGAATTTGACCATACCTGAAGTATCGCCCAAAGCACGTGCCCGCCCATTTGCCATGAATGGAAATGTACCGACTTTATAAGCAACGCCGTCAGCCTTCAATTGTTGTTCGGTACGACCAACCCAGGCGATTTCTGGCGAGGTGTAGATAACCCAGGGAATCGTGTTGAAATTCACGTGACCATGTTGACCGGCAATCCGTTCTGCAACTGCAACGCCCTCTTCTTCAGCCTTGTGCGCCAACATTGGGCCGCGAACCACGTCGCCCACTGCCCAGACATTCGGCAGATTGGTTTTGCAATCCGCATCAACCGCGATAAAACCACGTTCGTCTAATTGCAAGCTGACGCCTTCGGCATTGAGACCATTGGTATTTGGCGTACGACCTATTGAAATGATCAGTTTATCAAACACCTCTTTGTGTACTGTACCTTTATCATCCGTGTAATTAACAGTAACGTCTTTCTTACCTTTGATGATCTCGCCAATCTTGACGCCAAGTTTAATTGACAGACCTTGTTTAACGAAAAGCTTGTGCGCTTCTTTGGCAATCTGTTCATCGACCGCACCCAGGAAAACAGGTAAAGCTTCCAGCATAGTCACTTCTGCGCCGCAACGACGCCAGACACTGCCCATCTCCAATCCAATGACGCCAGCACCAATGACACCGAGTTTTTTTGGCACCACAGCGATAGTCAGGGCGCCATCGTTCGACAAGATCATGTCTTCATCAAATGGCGCGCCTGGCAGGGGGCGTGCGTTAGAGCCAGTCGCGATAACTATATGCTTTCCGCTAATATGTTCTTCAGTTTTGCCTGCGACTTTAATTTCGTAAGTGCCATCGGCAGCCTTAACGAAAGAGCCGTGGCCGTGGAAAAACGTTACTTTGTTCTTTTTAAACAGATACACGATACCGTCATTGTTTTGCTTAACAATGGTATTTTTACGCGCCAGCATCTGCGCCACATTCAACGCGAGACCGTTAACTTCAATGCCATGATCGGCAAACGCATGGCCTGCATGTTCGTAATGCTCTGACGATTGCAGCAATGCCTTGGAGGGAATACAACCGACATTAGTGCAGGTACCGCCCAGCGCAGGGCCGCCTTTATCGTTGTTCCAGGCATCGACGCAAGCGACTGAAAAACCTAATTGTGCAGCGCGAATCGCCGCTATATAACCGCCGGGACCACCACCGATAACGACGACGTCAAATTGTTTACTCATGGATTTACCCTGATTGTGCGCGCTGTAAAAACGCTGATTTCACTATTTACTGATTTTAAAAAAAATGGCTTACTCTTCTTCCGGCACGAATATCCAGGCAAGTACATAGGCAACTAGGCCGAAACCGAAATAGAAAGTAAACAAGACGAAAAGCAAGCGCCAGATCCAAGATTCTAGTCCGGTAAATTTGCCCAAACCGCCGCAAATGCCTCCTAGCCATTGATCATGCTTGGATCGGCGAAAGCGATTGAGTCGATTCAGCGTCTGATCGACTTCATTAGGCCCAGTCGGGTATGCGTTCCCTGTATTTGAAGTTCCGCCATCGAATTCTGGCGAAGCAAATAATTTTGCCTTGGCATGCGCGAACTCTGCATCAGTCAGTGCGCCCGACTGATGCAAATCGTGCAGACGTTGAATGTCGTCAGCGATATTCATATCGAATATCTGATTACAGATCCAACAGCAAACGGGCAGGATCTTCCAGTGCTTCCTTCATGGCTACCAGGCCCAATACCGCTTCACGACCATCAATGATGCGGTGATCGTAAGACATGGCTAAGTAGTTCATAGGGCGAATGACGATCTGACCGTTCTCGACCACAGCGCGGTCTTTGGTAGCATGAACACCAAGGATCGCTGATTGAGGTGGATTGATAATTGGCGTGGACAACATAGAACCAAAAGTACCACCGTTGGAAATGGAGAAAGTACCACCGGTCAAGTCGTCGAGTGTCAACTTTCCATCTTTCGCTTTGGTACCGAATTCGCCGATTTTCTTTTCAATATCGGCGATAGACATTTGATCCGCATTGCGCAATATAGGCACTACCAAGCCACGCGGCGAACCGACTGCAATACCAATATCGAAATAGCCGTGATAGACGATATCGTTGCCGTCAACTGACGCATTGATGATAGGGTATTTTTTCAATGCAGCTACTGCGGCCTTCACAAAGAAGGACATGAAACCGAGTTTAACGCCATGTTCTTTTTCAAATTTATCTTTGTACTTGTTACGCAACTCCATGACTGGCGCCATGTTCACTTCATTAAAGGTCGTTAAAATAGCATTTGTCGATTGCGACTGCACCAAGCGTTCTGCGATACGTGCACGTAGACGACTCATAGGAACGCGTTCTTCCGGACGATCGCCAAACTTTGGTGCTGGCATTGTGACTTGCTGTAATGTAGGCTTGGCAGCGACCGTTAGTGCAGCAACTACTGGCACAGCAGACTTGGCAGCAACCGCGACCAAGGCATCGCCCTTGGTAACGCGACCGTCTTTGCCCGAACCATCAACTGCGTGAGCAGATAAATTATTTTCAGCCAAAATTTTTGCTGCAGCAGGCATGGCAACTCCCGCGGAGGACTTGACGTTTGAACTGTCAATTGTGGCTGCGACTGATGGTTCTGTTGCAGCTTGGACTGCTGAAACCTGAATAGGGCTAACTTTCGCGGAGGCGTCGGTATCCAATAATGCAATCACTTCACCAGCGACAACAGTGCTGCCATCACCCTTGAGGACCTGTGTAATCACGCCATCAAATGGAGCAGGCAGTTCCATCACGACTTTATCGGTCTCGACATCCACCAAATTTTCGTCACGGGTAACGGACTGTCCCACTTTTTTATGCCATACCAACAATGTCGCTTCAGCGACGGATTCAGATAACTGAGGTACTTTTACTTCGATAATTGCCATGTTGTTTCTCCGTTTCGGATAGCGATTGGGCGCAACAGTTTCTGTCGCGCCGCATTTTATTATTTGGTCAGGATATAGCCCTTGAGCTTCGAAAATGCCGTATCCAACAATGCCTTCTGTTGCGCATAGTGCTTATCGTAATAACCGACAGCTGGCGATGCACTTGCTGGACGACCGGCATAAGCAAGCTTTTGCCCCTCTTCCAAACTTTCGAAAATATTGTGCTGAATCTGAAACCAAGGTCCTTGATTTTGAGGCTCATCCTGCGCCCAGACTAATTCCGCTAAATTGGGATATTTCTTCAGTTCAGCAGAAAAGCTCTTGTGCGGGAACGGATACAATTGTTCAACACGAATAATTGCCGTATCTGTCTGGGCCCGCTCTTTACGAGAATTCACCAAATCGTAATAAACCTTACCAGAACAGGCAATTACACGTTTTACTTTCTTCGCATCAATTTTTTCATCCACTTCACCTATCACAGTATGAAAACTGCTCTTGGCCAATTCGGATAATGATGAACCTGCATCTTTATTGCGCAGCAAGGATTTTGGCGTCAAGATAACCAATGGCTTACGGAACATACGTATCATCTGACGACGCAACAAATGGAATATCTGTGCTGCCGTCGTCGGCTGAACCACTTGCATATTATTATCAGCGCAGAGCTGCAGGAAACGTTCAGGACGAGCGGAAGAATGCTCGGGCCCTTGACCTTCGTAACCATGCGGCAACATAAGAACAAGACCGGATGCCCGACCCCACTTAACTTCACCTGAGCTGATAAACTGATCTATGACCACTTGTGCTCCATTGGCGAAGTCGCCGAACTGCGCTTCCCAAATGGTTAGGGTGTTTGGTTCTGCGCTTGAATAGCCGTATTCGAAAGCCAATACCGCTTCTTCGGACAAGACAGAATCTATCACCGTGAATGGCGCTTGTTTATCAGAAATATTTTGCAAAGGAATGTATGTACCGGCATCCCATTTCTCTCGTTTTTGGTCGTGCAAAACTGCGTGACGGTGTACAAAAGTACCCCGGCCAGCATCTTGCCCAGTCAGACGGATAGCATAACCAGAAGCGACCAGAGAAGCATAAGCCAAATGCTCGCCCATACCCCAGTCGAGGTTCATTTCACCCCGCCCCATAGTAGCGCGATCTCCCAAGACTTTTTCCACTAAGCTGTGCGGCTTAAAACCTTCAGGAATGCTCGTAATGCGCTCAGCCAAACGTTTTAGTTCTGTCATTGGCACAGCAGTATCAGCAGCATCAGTCCATTTGCGATTAAGGAAAGGTATCCAGTCAACTGCATATTTGTTCTTGAAATTTGAGATAACCGGATCGATAGTATGCTTACCCGCATCCATCGCGTCACGGAATGCTTTGACCATTTGGTCGCCAGTTTCAGCAGAAATTGTGCCTTGCGCAGCCAGCTTGTCCGCATACATTTTGCGGGTACCTGGATGTTGTCCAATTTTCTTGTACATCAGCGGTTGAGTCAACGCAGGGGTATCTTGCTCATTGTGACCAAGTTTGCGATAACAAACGATGTCGACAACAACGTCTTTCTTAAACTCTAAACGGTAATCCAATGCGATTTGCGTCGCCAGAACTACTGCTTCAGGGTCATCACCGTTGACATGCAAAACAGGTGCCTCAATCATCTTCACAACGTCAGAGCAATACAACGTCGAGCGTGAGTCACGCGGATCAGATGTTGTGAAACCGATCTGATTATTAATGACAATGTGCACGGTACCACCGGTGCCATAACCGCGGGTTTGCGCTAAATTAAGCGTTTCCATAACGACACCTTGGCCCGCGAACGCTGCATCACCATGTACTAGAATCGGCAAAACTTGTGAGCCGTCTTTATCTCCACGACGTTCCATCCGGGCCTTAACAGACCCCTCGACCACTGGATTAACGATTTCTAAATGGGACGGATTAAATGCCAAAGACAAATGGACAGGACCGCCTGGTGTCGAAATATCAGACGAGAATCCTTGATGGTATTTTACATCGCCAGACGGTAAATCATCACCATGCTTACCTTCGAATTCAGCGAACAAATCTTGAGGCATTTTCCCCAGTGTATTCACAAGGACATTTAAACGACCCCGATGAGCCATACCAATCACTATTTCTTCGACTCCGCGCTCCCCTGCACGCTGTATGGTTTCGTCCATCGAAGCGATGAAACTTTCACTACCTTCAAGTGAAAAACGTTTTTGTCCAACATATCTAGTGTGAAGATAACGCTCCAAACCTTCAGCTGCGGTCAAACGATCAAGAATATGTTTTTTCTTGTCGGCAGAGAAACTTGGCGTAGAACGGATTGATTCTAGTTTTTGTTGCAACCAGCGTTTTTCGGCTGGGTCGCTGATATACATAAACTCCGCACCAATAGAACGACAATAGGTATCTCGCAGTAAGTTAAGTAAATCACGCAAGGAGGCCGTTTCGGTGCCGAAATAGGTATTGCTAATATTGAACTGGATATCCATATCCGCATCACTAAAACCATAAAAACTTGGTTCTAACTCCGGAATACTAGGGCGCTCCTGGCGCTGCAACGGATCTAAATTCGCCCAGTGGCTACCGAGAAAACGATAAGCAGCGATCAATTGCTGAGCGGCAACTCGCTTACGTCCCATCTCAGCATCAGCAGCCGCATTAACTGTACGAATTGGACCTATCTTCGCACGTTCAGCAAATGAAGCAATCACGGGAGCGTGAGCCACATCTGGCTTTGTAGAGCCATCAACTGCTGGAACATTTTGCATGGCGTCGAAATAAGAGCGCCAGTTGTCCGGTACGGAACCAGGATTATTTAGATACGCCTCATAAAGTTCTTCTACATACGGCGCATTACCGCCGAACAGATATGAGTTAGCGTTAAGTTGTTGCATCATCTTGCTCACCTTTCTTCGCGTTTTGCGAGATTAGCGGGTTAATCTAACCTTCCGCGACACGGCCTGACCGGTTAGCGGATTGCACATCAAGTGTGGGGGAAGGGCTTATTCCAAACTTATTCTAATTGCACCTCAAGCTGACTTCATAAAGCGAACATCATCAGCACTGAAGAAAAACGAAAATTTTTATTAATTAACTTTCGGCGTGAAGCATAACACCTTTGTTGAATAAAAAAAAGCGAGGCATTGAGGCTCGCTTTTTTGGTCTTCAATTTTTTGAAATATCAGCAATCAACGCTTATCAATTGTTTTTACTTCTCGCTTAGGTGAACCAACAAACAGTTGGCGAGGACGGCCAATTTTTTGCTCGGGATCAGAAATCATTTCCTTCCATTGAGCAATCCACCCGACTGTACGGGCCAAAGCAAATATTCCTGTAAATAAAGAAGTTGGAATACCTAAAGCGCGCTGAACAATACCGGAATAAAAATCGACATTCGGATACAACTTACGAGAGACGAAATATTCATCTTCAAGCGCTATTTTTTCCAAAGCCATAGCCAATTTAAACAAAGGATCATCTTGCAATCCAAGCTCCGCTAAGACCTCATAACAAGTTTCACGCATTAATTTGGCGCGAGGGTCATAATTTTTATAGACACGATGTCCAAACCCCATTAATTTAACGCTAGAGTTTTTATCTTTAACTTGTCTGATAAATTCTGGGATGTGATCGACACTACCGATTTCTTCAAGCATGCTTAGTGCAGCTTCATTTGCACCACCATGTGCTGGCCCCCACAAACACGCAATACCCGCGGCAATACAGGCAAATGGATTTGCACCGGAAGACCCAGCAAGTCGAACCGTAGAAGTGGATGCATTTTGCTCGTGATCAGCATGCAAAATCAAAATACGATCCAGCGCACGAACCAAAACATCATTGGTTTTGTAAGGCGCACATGGAGTTGAAAACATCATGTGCATAAAATTCGCACTGTAAGATAAATCATTGCGTGGATACACAAACGGTTGTCCAACCGAATACTTATATGCCATCGCCACCAGCGTTGGCATTTTGGCGATCAAACGTATTGCCGACACTTCCCGATGATGCGGATCATTTATGTCCAAAGAATCATGATAGAACGACGCCAATGCACCTACCGTGCCAACCAATACCGACATTGGATGAGCATCACGGCGAAAACCGCGGAAAAAGAATTGCATTTGTTCATGAACCATCGTGTGATTGGTTACAGTAGCAACAAATTTTGCTTTTTCTTCGGCATTTGGCAACTCTCCATTCAGCAGTAAGAAACAAGTTTCTAAAAAATCGCCACCATTTTCTGCCAACTGCTCAATCGGATAACCGCGATAAAGCAATTCACCCTTGTCACCATCAATATAGGTAATTGATGAATTACATGCCGCTGTTGACATGAAACCTGGATCATAAGTAAACATACCAGTACTGGCATATAGTTTACGGATATCAATTACATCAGGACCAACAGATCCCTTGTAAATCGGCATATCTAGTGATGGAGAACCATCAGAAAATGAGAGCGTTGCTTTTGTTTCGGAGTTAGTCATGGCTCTTCCTTCAATAGAGGTGAGTCGTTAATAAAAAAAACACGAGAGAAAATTAGTTTCAAATCAAGCTACTTGCAGGCGTACCAATAAGGCGCGCACATGAGGCAAGTCCACTTCGGCTTCCGGACCCTTCTTTGCCATCAACAGATCCATCAATGTATTATCTGGTAGATCCATCAAACGACTAAATGCATCGACTTCCTCATCGCATAAAGATATTTCGTGTAAATCTAAAAAACGAGTCAATATTAGATCATTCTCTAGCAAACCACGCCTAGCACGCCACCTAAGGCGCGCTCTATTAACAGGGTCACTCTGATGGGATTGAGGATACTCAGACATATCTACTTTCTATTGCATTAAGCCTTATTTCATGCAACTCTTGGGTAAAAACCTGCATGAAATAAGGGCGACATTTTTAACAATGCCGCCATTTTTACTTAAACCGCGCGACGAATCATTAACTCTTTGATTTTGCCAATCGCACGAGTGGGATTCAAACCTTTTGGACATACATCCACACAATTCATAATTGTGTGACAACGAAACAAACGATATGGATCTTCAAGATTATCCAAACGTTCACCGGTTGCTTGATCACGTGAGTCTGCAATGAAGCGGTAGGCTTGCAGCAAACCAGCGGGGCCAACAAATTTATCCGGATTCCACCAGAATGAAGGGCAGGATGTTGAGCAGCATGCGCACAAAATGCATTCATACAAACCATCTAACTCCTCACGCTCAGTAGGAGATTGCAAACGCTCCTTCTCGGGAGGAATTGTGTCATTCATCAAGTATGGTTTGATCGAATTATACTGTTTGAAAAATTGCGTCATGTCGACGATTAAATCGCGAATTACTGGCAAACCGGGCAAAGGACGCAAAATAATTGGCTCAGTCAATTCATTTAAATTGGTAGTGCAAGCCAAACCGTTTTTACCATTAATGTTCATCGCGTCAGAACCACAAACACCTTCACGACATGAGCGCCGCAAGGCCAGCGAATCATCAACATCAGCCTTGATGCGCTGAAGTGCATCAAGCAACATTTTGTCAGTATCTTGCAACTCTACTGTCAAGTCTTGCATATAAGGCTTAGCATCCTTGTCCGGTTCGTAGCGATAAATTTTAAATTGTAGTGTACGTGCCATATTAGTATCTCTTTAAAAAGTACGAGCTTTAGGCTTGAAGGTTTCGACTGTTAGCGGCTTAGTGATCACTGGCTTATAGTCCAAGCGGTTGCCTTCGGAATACCACAGCGTATGCTTCATCCAATTTTCATCGTCACGTTTTTCGAAATCACGATGTGCATGAGCACCACGTGATTCTTTACGTGCGTTCGCCGAAGTAATTGTTGACTTTGCGGTTTCAATCAGATTATCCAATTCCAGTGCTTCAACTCGTGCAGTATTAAACACTTTGGATTTATCTTTAAATGAAACATGCTTACGGCGTTCATCGAGCACCATGATTTCTTTGTAACCAGACTGCAATAAAGCATCTGTGCGGAAAACACCGCAATATTTTTGCATGGTACTGCGAATATCATTTGCGACATCTTGTACGCGCTCGGAACCAGTACTCGTTTCCAATTTCGCCAAGCGCGACATTGCCAAGTCAGCCGCATCGGCAGGAAGATCCTTATTACTCCGTTCTTTGAGCTTACTGGCGACGACGTGGTTACCTGCTGCACGCCCAAAAACCAGTAGGTCAAGTAATGAATTAGTGCCCAGACGATTAGCACCATGCACCGATACGCAAGCACACTCCCCAATCGCGTATAGACCATTAACGATTTCACTGGTGCCATTAACTGGCGCTATTACCTGTCCATGAATATTCGTTGGAATGCCACCCATTTGGTAATGAATGGTTGGCACAACAGGAATCGGTTCTTTTGTTGCATCTACATTCGCAAATTTATGTGCAATTTCAAGAATTGAAGGTAGACGTTTTTGGATGGTATCAGCTCCAATATGTCGCAAATCTAGCATTACGTGATCTTTGTTCGGACCACAGCCACGCCCCTCTTTAATTTCTTGATCCATAGATCGAGACACAAAATCGCGCGGAGCGAGATCTTTCAAAGTAGGCGCATAGCGTTCCATAAACCGCTCACCCAAACTGTTAATTAAGATACCGCCTTCGCCGCGAACGCCTTCAGTAATTAAGACCCCAGCCCCTGCGACGCCTGTAGGATGAAATTGCCAGAATTCCATATCCTCTAGGGGCAATCCTGCGCGAGCGGCCATTCCCATACCGTCACCGGTATTAATAAATGCATTCGTCGATGCCGCCCAGATCCGACCGGCGCCTCCAGTAGCCATGATTGTAGTTTTCGCTTCCAACATCATTACTTCGCCCGTTTCCATCTCCATGGCAACCACACCCAAAACATCACCGGCTGCATCACGAATAAGGTCGATTGCCATCCATTCAACATAGAAATGCGTACGGGCTCTGACGTTACGCTGATACAGCGTATGCAACAAGGCATGACCAGTACGATCAGCGGCTGCACAAGCTCGCTGTACAGGTTTTTCACCGAAGTTAGCAGTGTGCCCACCAAACGGCCGCTGATAAATAGTACCGTCAGCATTCCGGTCGAAAGGCATACCAAAATGTTCTAATTCATAAACCACTTTAGGGGCTTCGCGACACATGAATTCGATCGCATCCTGGTCACCCAAATAATCGCCACCCTTGACGGTGTCGAACATGTGCCAGAACCAATTATCTTCTGACATATTACCCAACGATGCGCCGATACCACCTTGAGCGGCAACCGTATGTGAACGGGTTGGGAAAACTTTTGACAAAACGGCGACGTTCAGGCCAGCTTCGGCTAGCTGCAAAGACGCACGCATACCGGAACCACCGGCGCCAATTATCACCGCATCAAAACGGCGAGAAGGGATGGCTGATTTAATTGCTGCCACAGTTACACTCTCCACAAAATCTGTGCCGCATAGCCGACACTTGCGATCAACCACAACATAGTGGCGACCTGAAATACCAAACGCAAAAGTACAGAATGCGTCACATAATCCATCCAAACATCTCGCATTCCAACCCAAGCGTGATAGAACAAAGCAACAAAAACCGTAAAGGTGAGCAATTTAAACCATTGCATCGCAAATATACCCGCCCAGCCTTCGTAACTAAAATCGTTAGCGGTCAAAAAAAGACCCAAAAGAATAACTGTATAAAGCGCCATAACGATCGCCGTGACCCGTTGAGCTAACCAATCACGCCAACCATAACCGGCGCCCACTACAAGGCGTTTCGCGCCAATATTATTGTTCGCCATTAAAATACTCCAAACAATTTCAGTGCAACAACAAGCGCCAATGTGAGACTAATCAGCAAAACACCGACCGCTGACTTGCGAGCGCTGTCCTTATCAAGGCCGAAATGCAAATCCATAAACAAGTGACGAATTCCCGCGCAAAAATGGTGCAAATATGCCCAAACTAAAGAAAGAACAACCAATTTAACAAAAACACCAGATGTGAATTTTTGAAATACAGCGAATGAAATTTCAGAAGTCAAACTCTTGTCAAGCATATACAAAATGAATGGCAATAAAAAAAACATCAACATCCCACTAATACGATGCAAAATAGAGACGAATCCGGCAAGTGGCAATCTATACCCCCCAATCACCGCATCAGACAAGCGCATCACGCCAAAGCGCGGCTTTTTTCCTACTACCTCAGACATAAAAAATCTCCCAATTAACTAGTCCGTATATAAATATTACAATTTTCGCTTATTTTGATGCATCGCACCAATACATTTGACGTTTCTTTGCAGAACAACGCTATTTTAACGTCAAAAAATGAATGCCACAGAACACAAGATATTTCGGAATTAACTCAACTCATTTTTATAATGATGTGCCGAAGTCAAATACAGTCCACGACGAAGCTCAACAGGTCGATCGCCATAAGTGAATGAAACTCGCTCTACCTTTAACATAGGACTACCCACGTCAACATTAAGCAACTGAGCTACTAGCTCATCAGCACATACCGCTCGAATTTCTTCGGATGCGCGAATCATATGCGTCCCAAATTCTGATTCGAATAAACCATACATTGGGCCCTTATATTCGTTCAAGCGTTCTGCCGTCAAACCTTTAAAAATTACGCCAGGTAGCCATAGTTCGTCCAAGATTGTGGGCACAGCTAAAAAAGATTGGACTCGTCGAATGAAAACAACAGAGTCACCTGTTTTCAAATCAAGCAAGCGAGCCACCTCGGCCGGAGCACGCATCCTCTTAACTTCAATAATTTTATTTTCAGGATGGCGCTGAACGCCCTCGTCTGGAACAAGTCGCAGAAACCTAAACTGTGATCGCGCTTCGTTATGCGTCGCAACAAAAGTTCCCTTACCCTGACGCCTAACAACCACATTTTCGGACGAAAGCTCATCAATCGCCTTTCGCACGGTACCCTGACTCACCTTAAACCTGCCCGCCAACTCCATCTCACTTGGAATTAACTCGCCAGGTTTCCACTCTCCTGCTTGCAAACTATTGGTGATCAAGGCTTTGATCTGTTGATACAACGGACTAAAAGTAGGTGACGCACCTGAAAGCGAATTACCAGCCCCAGCCCCCTGGGATAAGGCACTGCTACTTTGATTATTGATCGGTGGCGAAATAGAATTCATAGGATACGATTTCACCACAAAAACAACCACTTCGTCCAGAACAAATTTACAAGTGATATGTCTTATATAAGACATAAGATATCGATTGACACTTCTATCAAGTCAACCTAAACTTGATCGGAATAACATATTTTCTGGATACATCAAGCACTACAGCCACAGCAAAAGTAATGTAGGAGGCTAGTGGTACGCGATTTTTCTATGTGTGAGTGAATTTAGATCAAGATTTTTTACTCGCGTTTTTTTACTACTCCGTAAATTTGACTGACTTAGCTCGCTTTCATCGGTATCATCAATATCATCATAAATTTAGCTGCTTCGAGATCATTCGCATAAAGCAATAATCAAAAAAGTAAAAATTAATATTAACTTAACATCAACTTGGAGATGCATCATGGCGAAGTCCCCTATGCGCGTAGCTGTTACCGGCGCTGCTGGCCAAATCGGCTATTCCCTTCTGTTCCGTATCGCCAATGGCGATATGCTGGGCAAAGACCAACCAGTGATTTTGCAATTACTGGAAATTCCTGACGAAAAAGCTCAAAAGGCACTGAAAGGCGTCATGATGGAAATCGATGATTGCGCCTTTTCACTGTTAGTAGGCATGACCGCACACAGTGATCCAATGAGCGCCTTTAAGGACATCGACGTCGCGCTGCTTGTTGGTGCGCGCCCACGCGGTCCTGGTATGGAACGTAAAGACTTATTAGAAGCTAATGCGCAGATCTTCACTGTACAAGGTAAGGCTCTGGATGCAGTGGCATCACGCAACGTTAAAATATTGGTCGTAGGCAATCCAGCCAATACCAATGCTTACATAGCGATGAAATCTGCACCTAGTTTGCCGGCGAAAAATTTCACTGCCATGTTGCGCTTGGATCACAACCGCGCCCTATCGCAAGTTGCAGCGAAAATCGGAAAACCTGTTACCGCAATTGAAAAATTGTGTGTTTGGGGTAACCACTCTCCAACAATGTACGCCGATTATCGTTTTGCTACTGCCGACGGTCATGCTGTTAAGGATTTAATTAATGATCAGGTATGGAACAAAGATATGTTCTTACCCACAGTAGGTAAACGTGGTGCAGCAATTATTGAAGCTCGCGGCTTGTCATCTGCAGCTTCCGCGGCAAATGCTGCAATTGATCATGTACGCGACTGGGTTCTCGGGACAAGCGGCAAATGGACAACAATGGGCATTCCGTCAGATGGATCCTACGGCATTCCTGAAGGCACGATGTTTGGTTTCCCAGTTACGACTGCGGATGGTGAATATACGATTGTTCAAGGTTTAGAAATTGATGAGTTTTCTCGCGAACGCATCAATATCACGCTGAAAGAATTGCAAGAAGAACGTGATGGCGTAAAGCATTTGGTTGGCTAACAGTATCAACAACAGGTTTGATGTCAAAGAATATCAAACCTGTTTTTATTATTGCCGATTTCATCTTAAAAATCATAACTGATGCATCCTTCCAAAGTTTTATTTCAAAATCAAACATCGCCGGTTTTTCTTCCAGTTTGCGATCATTACGCTGGTTCTGAAAAGCTCATGCGTAAATCAATAGCACTCCAAAATGAATTGGGGCCTATTTTTGATATTACTTTTGACTGCGAAGATGGAGCATCAACTGGCAGTGAGAGAGCGCATGCCCAACTGGCCGGAAAACTGCTCGCCTCCGAAGAAAATCGTTTGCAACGTATCGGCGTAAGAGTCCACGATATTGATAGTGTTTTTTTCGAGTCGGATGTTGAAGCAATATTACAGTCTGCGGCCCAAAAAATTGCGTATATCGTCATACCTAAAGTCGACAATGCAGAACAAATCAATGCCGCTATAAAGCATATTAATTTAATTGCCAAAAAATACGGACGTGAACATCTTCCCATTCATGTGTTGATCGAAACGCATAACGCTCTGGCGAACGTTGACCAAATCGCAGCGTTGCAACAAGTGGAATGTTTGTCTTTTGGCATAATGGATTTTGTATCATCGCATTACGGAGCTATCCCTTCAAACGCAATGCGATCACCAGGACAGTTTTCTCATCCGCTGATAATGCGAGCCAAACTAGAAATTTCCGCTGCGTGCCATCGATACGGAAAAACTCCTTCACACAATGTAACCACAGAAATTAAGGACACCGCCACCGTTGCTGGCGATGCTACTCGTGCAATGCTAGAGTGCGGCTACACAAGAATGTGGAGTATTCATCCGGATCAGATCAAGCCAATTTTGAGGGCAATGTCACCTAGAAGTTCTGAAATTAACGAAGCTGTCACGATTTTAAGCACGGCGCAACAAGAACAATGGGGGCCCATACAAGTTAATGGTCGTTTGCATGATAGAGCTAGTTATCGTTACTATTGGATGCTGCTAAAAAAAGCACAAATGAGCCAAATAACGTTACCTGAAAATGCGCAAAATTTTTTATAATCATATGCTGTACAAACAAAACCGTGTCACAAGGAGATTTAAATGAAAAAATTTATCCACATAGTCGGTTTAGTCATATTAATGGCTAGCATTTTTAGTTTGCCAGGACTAGCTCATGCAAGCACTCCTGTCAGCAAGACAAAATCTGCAATAAAAACAAACAAAGTAGCTCCTGCGTCCGAAGTCGTTGATGAAGATGATGTCGAACCCAATATTAAACAGAGTAAAAATTTTGAATACAAGTGTGAACTGGGAAATTACTTGACCATGTATACCAACGCTGAAGATAGTCAACATGTGGCAATGCGATGGAAAAATCGGATTTATAGAATGACTAGAATTGAAACTTCGACGGGTGCAAATCGGTTCGAAAATCGTAAGGCGGGTTTTGTTTTTATCGGTATTCCGGCAAAGGGCTTACTTCTTGATTCTCATAAAGGTAAGCAACTAGCTAATGAATGCAAGACTACAGAGCCAGTCTTGGCTGAAGCTGAATCAACAATTGAGGCTTCGACACAAACTAAGTAATCGATCGTTAAGGTTACATTGAAGTTAAATCAACAATAAAGTTTGTAAATATAAATATAAATATTTCTTAGAATATGGCTTTTGCTTCAATTTGATGCATAACGAATTATCTAGAAGTAAAATAATAGTAAGCATGTTTTTTGACCACTGATTTTTGTAAATAAGGAACAACCATGAGCCAAGTTGCGTATAAAGATGAATTCAAAACCCTGAAGGATTTTAAGATTTCAGACACTAAAAAAGGCAAATTTTTCTCTTTGCCTGCATTAGAAAAAAATCTTGGTGTAAACCTCTCACGTCTTCCAGTATCTGTCCGTATCGTTCTAGAATCCGTACTACGTAACTGCGATGGTAAAAAAGTCACGGCAGAGCACGTAAAGCAGCTTGCAAATTGGAGTGCCACGGCTAGCCGTGTTGACGAAATTCCTTTCGTTGTTTCGCGCGTTGTTTTGCAAGATTTTACGGGCGTTCCTTTACTGGCAGATCTAGCGGCAATGCGTAACGTAGCAGCTAAAATGGGCAAAAATCCTAAAGGTATTGAACCTTTAGTTCCAGTTGATCTAGTTGTTGATCATTCCGTGGATATCACGCATTTTCGCGTAAAAAATGCACTTGATCTGAACATGAAGCTCGAGTTTTCACGCAACAGCGAACGTTATCAGTTTATGAAATGGGGCATGCAAGCCTTTGATACTTTCGGCGTTGTTCCACCTGGTTTTGGTATTGTCCATCAAATCAATCTCGAATATCTGGCACGCGGCGTACACAAAGCGCAAGATGCCAAGAAAAATGACATTTATTATCCAGATACCTTAGTCGGTACAGACTCCCACACCACCATGATCAACGGTATTGGCGTAGTTGGCTGGGGCGTAGGCGGAATTGAAGCTGAAGCCGGTATGTTAGGTCAGCCAGTTTACTTCCTGACACCGGACGTTGTCGGCGTCAATCTCACCAATGCATTGCGTGAAGGTTGCACCGCAACCGATCTAGTATTGACGATAACTGAACTACTGCGCAAAGCAAAAGTTGTCGGCAAATTTGTCGAATTCTTCGGCGAAGGTACACGTTCATTATCACTGACAGACCGCGCAACTATTGCCAACATGGCGCCGGAATACGGCGCAACAATGGGTTTCTTCCCAGTTGATGAAGTGACGATTGATTACTTCAAAGGCACTGGCCGCACCAAAGCAGAAATCGCTGCATTTGAAGGCTATTTCAAAGCACAAAAAATGTTTGGAATTCCTAAACAAGGTGACATCGACTACAGCAATGAAGTGTCGTTAGATTTAGCAACAGTAGCACCTTCTCTAGCGGGCCCTAAGCGTCCACAAGATCGTATCGAAATCGGCAACGTTCGCGCCACTTTTGCAGATCTGTTCAGCAAACCAGTTTCTGAGAATGGCTTTAACAAAAAGGCCGAAGCTCTGGATGCGGTCTACACCAATTCCGATGGCGTCAAAGTTAAGAATGGTGACATCCTGATTGCAGCAATTACTTCATGCACCAACACCTCCAATCCTAGCGTCTTGCTAGCGGCTGGTTTATTGGCGAAGAAAGCGGTTGAAGCTGGTTTGAAAGTATCTCCGCACATCAAAACGTCCTTAGCTCCAGGATCACGTGTGGTTACGAAATATCTGGAAGCGGCTGGATTACTTCCTTATTTGGAAAAATTAGGTTTTACCCTCGCTGGTTATGGTTGCACGACCTGTATCGGTAACGCTGGTGATTTAACTCCTGCGATGAACGATGCTATCGTTGCAAACGACATCGTTGCCTCGGCTATTCTTTCTGGCAACCGCAACTTTGAAGCACGGATTCACCCGAATATTCGTTCCAACTTCTTAGCCTCCCCTCCTTTAGTTGTGGCCTATGCCATCGCTGGCAATATGACGAAAGATTTGATGACCGAGCCAGTAGGCCGCGTCAAAGGCAAGGATATTTTCTTGGGCGACATCTGGCCAACAAGTGCAGAAATCAACAAGTTGATGAAGTATGCGATGAACTCCAAAACTTTCAAAGACAACTACGCTGACATTAAAGCTGCGCCAGGTAAATTATGGGAAAACATCAAAGGCGTGGCCGAAGGCGAAGTCTATAACTGGCCTACTTCCACCTACATCGCCGAACCACCTTTCTTTGCCGATTTCACGATGGAACCAAAAGCTGCCGCCACTGGCATCACTGGCGCGCGTGCGCTTGGTGTTTTTGGTGACTCGATCACGACCGATCATATCTCGCCAGCTGGCTCCATCAAAGAATCTAGCCCTGCTGGTAAATGGCTAAAAGAGAATGGCGTGTTGAAAGCCGATTTCAACTCCTATGGCTCACGTCGCGGCAATCACGAGATCATGATGCGCGGTACTTTTGCCAACGTCCGTATCAAGAACTTGATGATACCGTTGACAGCAGACGGCATGCGCGTGGAAGGCGGCGAAACCCTGTTCCAACCAACTGGCGAACAAATGTCCATCTATGATGCCGCAATGAAATACGTTGCTGAAGGTACACCAACGATGATCTTCGGTGGTGAAGAATACGGCACAGGTTCATCGCGTGATTGGGCCGCCAAAGGCACACAATTGCTGGGCGTAAAGGCTGTCATCACACGCTCGTATGAACGCATCCACCGCTCAAACCTGGTCGGCATGGGCGTCTTGCCATTGCAATTCTTAGGTACAGATAGTGTTGATACTTTAGGTATCACTGGGAATGAAATTTTTGATCTTAAAGGCCTCGAAAACGAGATCAAGCCACAGCAACAAGTAACCTTAGTCATCCATCGGGCAAATGGCGACAAGCAAGAAGTTAAGGTCTTGCTGCGCATCGATACGCCGATTGAAGTTGATTACTACAAGCACGGCGGTATTTTGCCGTTCGTATTGCGTCAGTTATTGGCCGCGTAAAAGAATAAGGTGAAGTGAGATGTAGATCTCACATTAACTGGCTTCTCTGAAAAGGGATGAATTTCAAGTAAATTCATCCCTTTTTCTTTGTTACTCAGCCATTGCAAGGAAGCTGTAAGTCTTGAAGTTCACTATGTTTTCAATCTCAATGAAGAAACCAATATCAACTCTTATCCTCCATTAACAACTATTTTTATCAACATCTAAGGGAATCATCATGTGGAAAATTTTAGTAGCCTTCATCATCTTCGCCGGTGCCGCACTTTTTTTCATTTTTAAAGCCGGTGACAAAATTGATATGCAAGGTGAGTCTTCAGGTACCAACCTAACGGAAGTACATGCTAACGCTCCTGAAGTAACGACTCCAGCTTCCACTCCTGCTGTTGACCAAAACGCCTCAAGCGCGAGTAAATAAGCTATCTAGGCCGTTTATTTTCATCGCGAGAATTGATTTTAATTATTTCTCGCCATGGGTAATTTCGTCAAGCATTGCCACTTTATTGTGATATTTAATATGCACCCAGACCACCACGCAGTATTCATGCGGGTTTACAGCCAATATGCGCTTGAAAGGCTTATGTAGACTGCGTAGTGGTAATACTATTTTTAATACAATATAGGTGCTCAATACATCATCTCAAACTCGCCAACGCTTGCTCAATATCAGCGATCAAATCTTCGGTATCTTCCAGCCCGATATTAAACCGAACCAGAATACCGTCGTGCGGCCAATCCTGACGCATTTGTGCAATACGATAAGGTAAGCACAAACTGTGTGCCCCGCCCCAGCTAAATCCTATCTTAAACAGCTTGAGCTGATTCACGAAGTGATCGGTTTGTGCTTCACTGTAACGCGCATCAAACAAGATCGAAAACAAGCCACCGGCACCTGTGAAGTCACGCTTCCATATGTCATGCCCGGGGCAGTCAGGAAAAGCCGGATGTAACACTTTATTAACCTCCACTCGTGCTTGCAACCACGTCGCGACTTTACGTGCACTGCGATCATGCGCATCGAAACGCAACTTAAGCGTAGGCAAATTACGTAACACAAGATAAACATCATCCATCCCAACGCCAAAACCGAGCCGCATATGCGCTGCTTGCAAACGCGCATTCAGCGCGGTGTCTTTGGTAATGACTGCGCCCATCAGTACGTCTGAGCCACCGCTTTGATACTTGGTCAGGGCTTGCATGATGATATCAACGCCATGCTCAAACGCGGCAAATGCGATTCCACCAGACCAAGTATTATCAATAGCAACCAAAATCCCTTTAGCGTGAGCGGCAGCACAGATCGCGGGGATATCCGGCACTTCCATGGAGACCGAACCTGGCGCTTCGGCCCAGATCAATTTGGTATTTGTCTGAATCAGATCAGTGATACCTGCACCAATAAGTGGATTGTAATAGCGTGCGCTGATGCCAAAACTACGCGACAGCCAATCACCTAGTTCGCGATTCGGGTTATAAACATTATCGGGTAATAACATGTCATCTCCCGCTTGCAGTAGCGCCATGTCAACTAAAGTAATCGCCGCCAATCCACTAGGTGCTAGCAGACAGTATTTGCCCTGCTCTATCTCAGCCAAGCGTGCTTCCAGCGTAAAGCTGGTTGGCGTCCCGTGAAGACCGTAGGTGTAGGCTGATTTATCTTGCCAACGGCGAGCACGCATCGCTGCAACGTCTTTAAATAGCACAGTTGATGCGTGATGAATTGCGGTCGGCAATGCGGCAAAACCGTCTGGAACTTGATAATCGCTGTGCGTCAACGTTGTGTTCAGACCGACGATGGAATTTGTATTTTGGGCCATAGTAATTTACCGTCAATGATGAAGAATCATGCAGAATGAGAAGATGGATCTGCCGAGTAGCAGACTTTCAGAACATCACCGCACATCAAATTTATTTAAAACAGATGATATTGAGCGATCAAAGATAGTATTTCAACATACTAGGGAACTTCTAAAAGCCCTATTTTTCAACGTTTTTTCACTGTTATGTCATTGATTTTAATAGATGTGAATTTTCAATTCAGTGGCTCTTAGAAGTTCCCACTAGCCATAAACGCTTACTGCATAAGGCTTACAATCTGATTTCGCCTGCAAAGCCTCAGCCAGCTTACGTTTCTGGTCATTACCTCAAAAAAATCAGATCGCCTCGCCCCACAAATCATGAGCATCAGCAGCGGTAATAGTGACATCGACAAATTCGCCGACCAGAAGTTTACGGTGGGGCTCAAATGGAGGTTTAACGTAGACCACTCCATCAATTTCTGGCGCATCAGCAGAGCTGCGACCCACCCCCCCGCTACGATCAAGAGAGTCAATCAATACACGCATAGTCTTGCCTATCTTCGCTTGCAAACGTTTTTTAGATATCCCTTCTTGCAATTCCATGACACGACGACGACGGTCTTCGCGCACCTCATCAGGTAACTGATTCGCCAGTTCATTCGCGGTTGCGCCATCAACGGGCGAATAGGCAAAACATCCCAAACGATCAATCTCAGCTTCTTTCAGAAAATCGAGCAAATATTCAAACTCTTCTTCGGTTTCACCGGGAAAGCCAGCAATGAAGGTGGACCGAATTGTAATCTCCGGGCACATGACGCGCCATGCCTTAATACGTTCTATATTTTTCTCGCCACTGGCTGGGCGCTTCATACGTTTCAGAACATCTGGATGTGCGTGCTGCAAAGGCACATCCAGGTATGGCAGGACATGGCCATTGTTCATAAATGGAATAATTTGATCGACGTGCGGATAGGGATAAACGTAATGCAAGCGCACCCACGCATCATATTTTTTGGCCAGCTCACCCAAGGCTTCTACCAATTGCGTCATGTGCGTCTTAAGGGGCTTACCGCTCCAGAAACCCATGCGAAATTTAATATCAACGCCGTAGGCACTGGTATCTTGCGAGATCACCAGTAATTCTTTTACGCCCGCTTTGAATAAGTTTTCTGCTTCAAGCATCACATCACCAATCGGACGAGATACCAGATCACCGCGCATCGAAGGAATGATGCAAAAACTACAACGATGATTGCAACCTTCTGAAATTTTTAGATAGGCAAAGTGCTTCGGAGTAAGCTTGACACCTTGGGGTGGCACCAAGTCAATGAATGGCTCATGCGGTTTAGGCAGGTGAAAATGCACGGCACTCATCACTTCTGTCAGCGCATGTGGGCCAGTTACCGCCAATACTTTTGGGTGGATATTTCTAATAAGATCATTACCATCAGCATCTTTTTTTGCACCCAAACAGCCGGTCACAATGACCTTGCCGTTTTCACTCAGCGCCTCGCCAATTGCATCAAGCGATTCCTGTACTGCAGCATCGATGAAGCCACAAGTATTGACGATTACTAGATCGGCACCATCGTACGATTTTGCAGTATCGTAGCCCTCTGCGCGTAACTGAGTCAGTATTTGTTCCGAGTCGACCAGCGCTTTAGGGCAGCCGAGTGAGACAAAACCAACTTTAGGGTTAGCCTTGGGGGCTGAGGCAACTTGAATCAGGGATGTTTCTAGAGACATAATAAAAAAGAGGTTCAAAGCAATCTGCTATTGTACCCCTTCCTTGAGCTACTTCTAAATACCACGTGCGTCCTTGGTGTTCCTTGGGCCAATTTTTATTTGCTTTTTATATCCTCTACAACAAAGGGAAATCCAAACATGTTCTTGGATTGACTTTGCATTTGCTCTTGCATTTGCACGAACAAATTTTTACTTTGATCGATATAATTTCCCATCATGCCTTGCATCATTGGACCCTGTACATTCATAAACTGAGTCCACATTTCTGGACTAAAGCTCTTGCCTTCGCAAGTTCCATTAGAGTTTTCCGTCAGTTTATTTTGAATATCGATGAAAGCTTGAATATTTTTTTCGAGATATGAACCCATCATTCCTTGCATAGCATGTCCGTAATAGCGGATGATTTGCGCTAACGCGACGCTAGAAAACATAGGTGCACCGCCCGCTTCCGCTTCCAGAATAATCTGCAAAAGTATGGTGCGTGTCAAATCCTCGCCAGTTTTTGCATCGACAACGGCAAAGTCATCATTTTCCAAAACAAACTGCCTTACATCAACCAAGGTAATGTAACTGCTTGTTTGAGTGTCATACAAGCGACGATTCGGATATTTTTTAATCAAATGCTGTGTTGTTTTTTTTACGTTATTCATTGAAATCTCATTTGATAAAGCTTCGGACATTGACCACCAAAACGATATTTCGCTGAAGTAATCCTGTGTCAAATCCAAGCGGATAAACTTAGCGCTTTGCAGAACTGCAAAACTTGAAAGCGTATCCGTCCCCTATATACTCGTTATTATTGTCCCACTAGAAAAAACAAACCCACCAAAACATGAGGTTCTGGTGGGTATTATTCTACCGCACTGCGACATGTGCGCCGCAATAAAAAATCTCATTACATTAAGATTAATATTTCAAGAAACCAGACTACCCCATGTGCAAGCCGCCATTAATAGAGAAGTCAGAACCAGTCGCATATCCACCGTCATCTGAAGCAATCCATGCAACGATAGAAGCAATTTCTTCTGGCTCCGCCAAGCGCTTAACAGGAATACCTGAAACTATTTTTTCTAATACATCAGGACGAATAGCCTTAACCATATCTGTTCCGACATAACCAGGAGAAACAGTATTGACTGTTACGCCTTTAGTCGCAACTTCTTGCGCAAGCGCCATTGAAAAACCGTGAATGCCAGCTTTGGCCGTCGAGTAATTCGTTTGTCCAAACTGACCTTTTTGTCCGTTGACGGAAGAAATATTAATGATCCGACCCCAGCCACGATCTACCATGCCTTCTATAACTTGCTTGGTGACGTTAAATAATGAATTCAAATTGGTGTCAATAACAGCATCCCAATCTGCTTTCAACATTTTACGAAATTGCCCGTCACGTGTAATTCCGGCATTATTGACAAGTACATCAACTTCACCGATTTCTGCTCGCACTTTTTCGAAAGCAGCTTTGGTTGACTCCCAGTCCGAGACATTGCCTTCTGACGCATGAATATCAAGCCCTTCAGCACGCATGTCAGCTAACCATTTGTCCTTGCGTGGGGAATTAGGGCCACAGCCAGCAACGACGGTATAACCTTCTTTACACAGTCGTTTACATATCGGAGTTCCTATTCCACCCATACCGCCAGTTACATACGCTACTTTTTTTGACATACTGTATCTCCATGTTTTTTAATAAATTATCCTGCTCTTACTTTTACATAGCGTCCAGGTGCACGCTCTATTGCGGGGAAACTGACATTACCTGGTCTGGCAGGAACTTTAACCATTTTTCCGCCGTGCTCTGACAGAAAACCTGCCCATTCTGGCCACCAGCTGCCAGGATGTTCTACTGCACCATCAAACCAACTCTGTGCATCGTTGCCGGTATTAGCGTTAATCCAATAACTTCGTTTCTTTTTGAGCGGCGAATTGACAACGCCGGCGATATGCCCTGATGCGCCAAGAATAAAGCGATTGCGTGGTTTATTTTTAGTGTTTAATAAAACACAGGATGCATAAGCTGCCGGCCAAGGCACAATATGATCTTCTCTTGAACCATAAATAAACACTGGCGCGTCGATTTTACCAAAATCTATTTTATTACCAGCTACGGTCAATTTCCCTGGTTTTTTTAAACTATCTTCAAGATAAGTATTGCGCAAATACCAACAAAACATCGGCCCTGGCAGGTTAGTGCTGTCAGCATTCCAGTACAACAAATCGAAAGGTGGTGGAGCTTCACCTTTTAAGTAATTTTTTTGTACGTAACTCCACACCAAATCATTAGCGCGCAGACTCGAGAAAGTGCTTGCTAGATCGCGCCCTGGCATTATGCCACCGGCACCTAGCGATTTCTCACGCATTGATACTTGCATTTCATCGACAAACACATCCAAAATACCCGTGTCTGAGAAATCCAACAATGTGGTTAACAAAGTTAGGCTACTTGCTACATTTTCGCCCCGGTCAGCAAGTGCGGCCAACGCGGTAGAAATAATCGTGCCGCCAACGCAAAAGCCGAAGACGTTAATTTTTTCTTGCTTACTAATCTCTTGCACTACATGAATTGCTTTAATGGCACCTTCTTCAATGTAGTCATTCCAGGTTAGCTTTGCCAGCGACTCATCAGGATTTACCCATGAAACCAAAAATACCGTATTTCCTTGCTCAATGGCATAACGAACCACAGAATTTTCTGGCTGCAAATCCAAAATATAAAATTTATTGATACAGGGCGGCACCATCAGCAATGGGCGCTGATGAGCAGTTTTAGTTAAAGGCGTGTACTGAATTAGCTGGAACAACCTGTTCTCAAACACTACTGCGCCCTCAGTGGTAGCAACATTTTTACCGACTTCAAAGGCAGACTCATCAGTTTGTGAAATTCGTCCTTTTTGCATGTCAGCCAGCATTTGTGAAATACCAACGGCCAAACTTTCGCCCTTGCTCTCAATTAACTTAGCTTGAGCTTCAGGATTACTGACAAGGAAATTGGCAGGAGACATCGCATCAATCATTTGCTGTACCGCAAACCGAATTTTTTGACGTTTTTTCTCCGGTCCTTGCACTGCCTCAGCCATCGCCAATAGAAACCGAGCGTTGAGCAAATAAGACGCTGCGTTGTAAGCGTGTGTCGTTTGAGTATGCCAATCCGGTGATGAAAATCGCCGATCTTGAATTTCAGGTAATTTCGAAACAAGAAAATCTTGCCATAATTTACCAAACTCGAGCATGTAATCGTTTTGCAACTTACTCATCGTCGCGGGATCTATCTCCGCCCCTACTTCTTTTAACACGTCCAGTATTGAACCTTCAGACAAGGTATTAGCTGGCATCATCCAATCCTGCATTTTTTGTTGATTCATTAACTGCGACATCCATTCGGAGTACACAGCTTGAGGATCATAGGTCGTCATGCGAGTCTCCTGTTTTTCGCGTATTGTTGCGTTTCAATTCGGACTACCAATTTTTAACTGGTTTTATTATGTATATTATCGCAATCGCTTGGATTTACGTTGTCTTATTGATGGCTGTCACAGAGCCAACATTCACTGCATCGATTATGACGTTTTTATTTTACTGCGTGTTCCCTTTAGCACTACTTTTCTACTTAATACGCACACCACAAAGAAAACGACTACGTCAACACAAAGAAAAACTAACATCAAATAGCTTAGTACAAAATCCATTAGAAAAAGAAACAAATATAGATGTAGTTTCCAAGGAAAGTATTTAATCTATCCAAATGACGCTGGCCATTCGTCCAGTTATTCCGTCTCTACGATACGAATAAAATTTATCACTCTCCGTCACAGTACATCGCATAGCTCCATCGATCTGAAATACACCTGCATCAATCAATGCATGTTGGGCCAATAAATATATATTAGCCAAATACTTATCACTTTTATTTATTGGTATAAAACATTGCAATGCTGACGCGCCTAACTTGGGGAATGCATGTAAAACTTCGCTACCAACCTCGAACTGTTCCGGCCCAATCGCAGGCCCCATCCATGCAAGAATTTCAATAGCGCCAGCATCACGCATTTTCTGAACTGCCGCTTGCAATATTCCTCCAGCCAGTCCCCGCCAGCCAGCATGCACAGCCGCCACAACAGTTCCTAGGGTATCGCTTAATAATACGGGTAAACAATCTGCAGTCAGTACGGCACAAACGACACCAGATTTTGTAGTAAAACTGCCGTCTGCGATCTGATTTTGCGTCGATTGCCCAGCATCTACTACGTCAGTGCCGTGCACCTGAGATAAAAATGTTGCGCAGGAAGGCAAGTAATTGTTAAATAACCGGCGATTATGAGCCACAGCTTCCGGATCATCATCAACGTGGCCTCCAAGATTCAATCCGTCTTCGACGCAATTTCCTTGGTATGGGGCTTTACTCATACCACCCGCACGCGTACTCGAAAACGCACGGACATTGGCAGGAAACCACCCAAGTCTGGGTAAAATTAAAGGAAGTTCAGAACGCATGAAGTTTTTTAAAAATTAAGGTAACTGCATTCCTGCTTGTTTAATTAGCTCTGCAAAATCTGCTGCAAGAGGAATCTCCCATTCAACTGCTTCACCTGTCTGTGGATGGATCAGGCCAAGTCGTCGCGCTTGCAGGGCCTGACGATGAAAAAAACGAGCAAGATGCTGTTTGCCATAAAGCGTATCGCCAACAAGAGGAAAGCCCAATGACTGCATATGAACTCTGATCTGGTGAGTGCGCCCTGTTTCAAGCTGACATGCTACAAGAGTGACCGGAAACCGCTCCAGCATACCTGTGGCTAAGCGTTGATAATGTGTAATAGCCGACTTGGCCACAATACTTTGGGAAACAGCCATTTTAAGCCGATCACGGCTATGGCGTGCCATTGCGGCATCTACCGTGCCCGATTGATTTGGTGTGCCCCATACCAGTGCCGCATATCCACGTTTCACGGTACGAGCCTGCAATTGCCGCACTAACTCTGTCTGTGCGATCAATGTTTTGGCAACTACCATGAGACCAGAAGTATCTTTATCCAGACGATGGACTATGCCAGCACGTGGAACACTTGCAAGGTTAGGTCGAAAATGTAACAAGCCATTAAGTAAAGTTCCGGACCAATTTCCCGCGGCAGGATGAACGACGAGGCCCGCCGGTTTATTAATAACCAAAATTGAATTGTCCTCATAAACGACATCGAGCGGAATATCTTCAGCTTTGTAGGCACCTTCATCAGGTGCGGCTTGAGGATGAATAGAGACCAACTCATCGCCCAACATTGTCATTTTAATTCGTGAAGGTTTGCCGTCCACGGTTACAAAACCGGCTTCAATCCATTGTTGAATGCGACTTCTCGAATATTGCGGAACAAGTTTGGATAAAACCTTGTCCAAACGTTCACCGCATGATTCAGAGCGTAGTTTTAACTCTATTACATCGACCTCAGGGGTAATATCGTCACCGTCTTCCGGCTCGCCGTTAGAAGAATCCAAGCCAGGGTTTAACGAAATGATTGCTTCAGTTGGTATCACATTAATTGCCATCGGCTATAATCCGTAAATTGTTCTCATGCACACATAAAAATTTATGCAAATTAAATCTATAAAATTGTTTTGTATCATCCTCACCTTGATGTTATCCGGCTGTGGGGCCTTTGGCGACAAGGTTGACGACACTAAAACGTGGTCTGCTGCAAAATTATACGCTGAAGCAAAAGATGAGTTGTCAAATGGTTCTTACGAAAAAGCAGTTCAGTACTTTGAAAGATTGGAATCACGCTTCCCGTTTGGCCCTTATGCCCAGCAGGCGCAATTGGAAATTGCCTATGCCTATTACAAACAAGGCGATCAAGCGCAGGCTCTCGCGGCAGTCGAGCGCTTTATCAAACTGCACCCGAATCATGCCAATGTTGATTACATGTATTATCTTCGGGGGTTAATTAACTTTAACGATCAGTTAGGTTTTTTAAACTTTATTGCAAATCAGGACATTACAGAAAGAGATCCGAAAGCATCACGCGACTCATTTGATGCGTTCAAGCAACTTACAGTGCAATTTCCAGAAAGTATTTACGCAGCTGATGCGATTCTTAGAATGAAGTATCTCGTTAATGCCCTTGCACAATACGATGTGCATGTCGCGAAATATTACTTACGACGTAACGCACATTTAGCCGCAGCAAACCGAGCGCAATCTGCAATCAAGGAATATCCAGATGCACCTGCAATCGAAGAAGCGCTTTTTATTTTGGTAAAATCATATGATGCTATGGGAATGACAGAGCTCCGTGATGATGCCAACCGTGTTTTTTTAAAGAACTTCCCCAAAAGCGCATTTTTGAGTGAAAACGCAAAAGTTACAAATTCTTGGTGGAAATTTTGGTAATGTAAAGAAAATTTGAATAAAAAGCCTCGAGTAGAGGCTTTTTTATTTTGAATTATTTGACATTGCGCCTAAAAACCCAACGTAGCTGATCCGACTCTTCTTGACAGTAAGCATAGCCGTCGCTGTTAAATGCTTTCAACATTTCAGGATGGCGAATCTCATTAAGGGCACAGAAACGAACCATTAAACCTCTCGCCCGTTTGGCAAAGAAGGAAATAATTTTATACTTGCCATTTTTAAAATCTTGAAATACCGGAGTAATTACAGGTACGGTCAATAAACTGGGTTTAATTACTTTAAAATATTCCTCAGAAGCAAGATTGAGTATTATCTTATTTTTTTGTTGTAACTGGGTGTTATTTAAAATGTCAGTTATTTTACTTCCCCAAAAAGCATATAAATTTTTTCCTCTAGGGTTAGAGAGTTGGCTTCCCATTTCCAATCTATAAGGCTGAATTAGATCAAGTGGTTTCAATAAGCCATATAATCCCGACAAAATTCGTAAATGCGTTTGCAAGTAGCTCAATTGACTCAAATTTAATGTTTTTACATCCAAACCCTCATAAACATCTCCATTGAAAGCGAATACCGCTGGCTTTGTTTGTTTCTCATCAGGATTGAGCGACCAATTTCTAAAGCGCTCAGTATTCAGCTGTGCCAAACTATGTGAAATTTTCATTAATTGAGCCAGTTGCTCAATGTTAAGTAGCCTTACTTCATCGATTAACATGGCGGCATCATTCACTAAAGTTGGAATGCTTAATTTTTTAAGGTTTATAGATGTCTCATAATCGAGACTTTTGGCTGGCGACAACACGATAAGCATAATTTTTTTAAAAACGTTAGTGAAGATACATATTTGATTATCGTCAAATTGACGAGATTCCGCTCCCTGGCATTAATATATCTGATCTCCTGAATGGATTCTACCCAAATGACACCAAAACAAGTTGTGTTAGACACAAATGTTTGCCTCGATTTGTTTGTTTTCAATGACCCTCGTTGGGCGCTAATTTTAAAAGGTTTAAGAGACGGACGTATTTTCGCAGTAACGCGAAATGACTGCCGCCAAGAATGGCTGGCCGTTCTCAATTATGAGCACCTGCCGATTAACGGCGATACTCGTGGGCAGTTTATCGAGATGTTTGACACATTAATTCATTGCATTGCGCCTGAAGAAAAAAAAATAATTCTGCCTCGTTGCAGCGACAAAGATGATCAAAAATTTTTGGAAATTGCTCGTGATGCGGGAGTAGAAACATTGATATCAAAAGACAAAGCTTTGCTAAAGTTAGCGAGAAAAACGCGGGGGGCCGGCATCTACGATATAAAAACGCCAGAGAGTTTCCTCGCTACCCTCTAATCAAATAACTAAATTTTGCATAAAATATTCTGGTTAAGCGATAAAAGAGATGACAAGTTTTGTTGCACAGGGTTATCCTTACATCACACATACGCGATTGCCATTATCAAAAGAAGCAAAATAAAAACATGACTGTGGTACGTTTATCATAATTTATCGATTAATTAGTCAATAAAAATACAATTCAATTTTAGTGTAAATTCGTATAATATTCGCAGCGATTATGGAGATTAAAGAACTATGACCGATTCAGTAGATGATCTAGACGCGTTGTTTGAGGAAATGGCTAATCAACGTGTCGCAGAGCCAGTTCACACCATTACCCCAGCCGTTATAGAAACGACAAATTCTGCTACGCCTCATCATGCAAAATTAAATTTTTACAATGAAGATGAACAAGCTGCAAAGCCTATGTTTGATCGTTTAGGCGGTTTGGTACGTATGATGCACGATTCAATGCGCGAGCTTGGATATGACCGTTCGTTATCGGAGGTGGCGACTCAAATTATAGATGCGCAAGGGCGCCTAGAATATGTTGCATCCCTCACAGAACAAGCTGCAAATAAAGTACTTAATGCGACAGATGTCGGTATGCCAGAGCAAGACCTTTTGGCAAAAAACGCCAAAACTTTAGGTGGGCGATGGGACAGCTTGTTTTCCGGAAAGTTGACTATTGAGGATTTTAAGCTTCTTGCTGCAGACTCAAAAACGTTCACAAATACGGTAGTTGTTTCGACAGACGCAGAAAAAGCAAGATTGCTCGAAATCATGATGGCGCAAGATTTTCAGGATCTAACAGGCCAGCTAATCAAAAAAGTATTAGTTATCACTCAAGCTGTTGAGCGAGAACTTGCTCAGATTCTAATTGATAATGCCCCGTCAGAATTAAAAGAAAAAGCAATTGAATTAATGGAAGGCCCCTCCGCTCCAAATGCAGCACTTGAGCAAGACGATGTAGACAATTTACTTGATAGTCTGGGTTTCTAATGGACGATATGCTCAAAGAGTTTGTTGTTGAGGCGCTAGACCTAGCAATAAACGTAGAAGAACATTTGCTTTCCCTTGAGCGTAATCCGGGAGATATGAACACATTAAATGCTGTGTTTAGATCATTTCATACTATAAAAGGTGGAGCTGGTTTTATGAATTTATCTGCGATGGTATCAGCTTGCCATTTGACGGAGAATTTATTTGACGCATTAAGAACCGGGCAGTCAGCGGTCACCCCTATTGCGATCGAAGCAGCATTGGAAGCAAGTGGATTTGTAGCGGATCAGCTAACCGCGCTTTCAAATGGTACAACTCCCGAGCAACTTTCAACAATGCCTAAGGCTCTAGAGAAATTGCTGAACGATGCCATAGAGGGTAAGTCAAGCTCAAGCAATAAAGAAGCAGAACCAAAACAAGAAGTTCCAGTCACGGCCAGCTTACAGCTTGATCAGCAACAGATTTCTTTAAATAAAGAAGAAATTAACTGGGAAGGCTATTTTCGCGCTGTAGTGCCTGAAGGAACTCTTCCAGAGATTGCAACTATACCTACAGTCCCAGTCAACAAAGAAGAACACGACGCTGTTAAAACATCTCTCGCCAGCGCCGAGATTAGACAAAACGCCCCCGCGAAAGAAGAAAGCATTAGAATCGATGCGGTCAAACTAGATGTTCTGCTTGAGGTTGCCGGTGAGTCTGTGCAAGCAGCTAATCAGGCGGCGGTTTTATTAGAAAAACTCTTACAATTTAAATTTGATGGTCAAGCTGCTCCTTTAATATCGGCCCTCACAGAAACACTGACTCGGGCATCACGTTATTCGACTGAATTGCAAAGAGCAACTCTCGCTACCCGCATGCAACCGGTCGGTCGTTTATTTCAAAAATTTCCTAGATTAATCCGTGAACTTGCAAAAGACTTAGGCAAAGAAGTCGATCTAAACATTTCTGGTGCAGAAACTGAAGTAGATCGTGTTGTCGTTGATAGTCTTTATGATCCACTTGTGCATATGCTGCGAAATGCCCTTGATCATGGAATAGAATCTTCAGATGAGCGAGCTCAGTCTAACAAAAGCCCGCGCGCAACAATTTCTTTAAAAGCTTGGCAAGAAGCAAGCAGCGTCATGATAGAAGTATCCGACGATGGAAAAGGGATGGATGCACAAAGACTGCGTGACAAAGCAGTTTCTAAAGGATTAATCAACTCTCACGAAGCACATTCAGACGACGAAGCATTTCAATTAGTTTTCCTTCCAGGATTCTCTACTAAAGAAGTCGCTTCAAGCGTTTCCGGAAGAGGCGTTGGAATGGACGTTGTCAAAACTGCCGTTGAACGACATAGAGGTGCGATCCGTATTTCGTCGAGACTGGGTTCAGGCACAACTTTTTTAATACGGCTACCAATTGAATTATCTATTGTCCCAACTATGCTAGTTCGTACGGATGGCGCCTCTCTGGCCTTGCCGATGGCAACTGTTCAAAGAGTTGTGGAGTTACCTGAAATCTTTGAAAGCGTTGGCGGTCAACCTGTTCTGCGAGATTTAGGGCGCCCACTACCAGTGAGATCTCTAGGGAGGATACTTGGTTATGAAAAGAGTACAGAACGAGTGGGGATTGTCATTGCCGCGCCAAATCCGTATATTTTATCTGTCGATGCCGTTGACGGCACAGCAGATTTAGTCATTAAACCGCTGACATGTATATCTACACCTGGAATCACAGGTACTGCTAGGTCTGCTGAAGGCGAATTGGTACTTGTCATCAGTTTATCTTTTTTAATTGATGGATGTAAAGTTACCGAAAGACTCGTATCCTAAATTGAACTGTTTCTCTAGATCCCCCTAAAAAAAACCTCTCTTCAGATTAAATAATCTGGAAAGAGGTATTCAGAAAAACATTTTTTTGAATATCATGCCAAAATAAAGTCGTTTTAATTAACTCTCGCCAAATTACCGCGATAACTCAATGAATGACATTTACAAATCAGAGAAGATAAACTCAATTAAATTCGAAAATAAATTTGCTTCATTACCTGGTGAATTTTATACTTATCTAACACCAACACCCTCACCGGATCCTTACTTGGTTGGAATAAGTAAGCCTATGATGAAAGCAATAGGGAGCCCCCTAGAGTCGTCAAATAAGATATTTTGCCAAATATTCACAGGAAACCAGATAGCACAAAATAGTCGTCCATTGTCTGCAGTTTATTCCGGTCATCAATTCGGCGTATGGGCTGGACAATTAGGCGACGGCAGAGCAATTTTATTGGGCGATATTCAACTATCGGATACCAACCAGCGCATAGAAGTCCAGTTGAAGGGCGCAGGCATAACACCTTACTCACGAATGGGAGACGGTCGCGCGGTTTTGCGCTCTTCTATACGCGAATTTCTCTGCTCTGAAGCCATGGCAGGGCTTGGCATTCCCACTTCGCGTGCCTTGTGCATAACCGGATCGGATCAATATGTCATGCGCGAATCCCCAGAAACAACTGCAGTTGTCACGCGTCTGGCGCCTAGTTTTATTCGGTTCGGGTCTTTTGAACACTGGTATTACAATAATCAACCTCAACAGTTGCAAACATTGGCTGATTTTGTGATATTAAATTATTTCCCTGAGTTGCTTAACGATACAAATCCATACCTATCTTTCCTCAGTGAAGTTACTAAACGCACTGCAGAATTAATGGCGCATTGGCAATCAGTTGGGTTTATGCATGGGGTAATGAACACTGATAACATGTCCATTCTTGGTTTAACGTTAGATTATGGCCCGTTTGGTTTTATGGAATCATTTGATCCCCAGTACATTTGCAATCACACTGATCAACAAGGACGCTATTCTTATCAGATGCAGCCAACGATTGGCCAATGGAATTGTCATGCACTCGGACAAGCCATTCTCCCTTTGATTGGTGGCGTCGAAGAAACCCAAGAAGCGTTGGAAAAATATCAATACCATTATCAAAAAAAATATAACCAGTTAATGCATCAAAAATTTGGCTTTTTAGATAATTTTGAAAATGATAAGCAATTATTTGAAAAATTCTTCCATTTAATGACAGATAACTCAACGGATTTCACTATAACATTCAGAAAATTAAGTAACATCAGCAGCGGCGACGACAGTCAGGATGCGCCTCTTCGTGATTTATTTAGAAATAAAAATGCTATTGATAGTTGGTTAGCGGCTTACCGAATAAGATTACGGCAGGAACAAAGTGACGATAATCATCGGAAGGCTGGAATGTGTGCAGTTAACCCCAAATACATACTTCGCAATCACCTAGCTCAAGTCGCGATTGAAAAAGCGCAAAAAAAAGACTTCTCTGAGATCGAAAAACTATTAGAAATACTTGAGTATCCCTACGATGAACAGCCTGAACATAATTCTTACGCTGAACTCCCGCCTGATTGGTCTAGAAAAATACAAGTTAGCTGCTCCTCATAAAAGGCAGAATAAATCAAATATGAAAAAAATCACAAAAACTGACGCCGAATGGCGGTCAATGCTCAGTCCGATGGCATACAAAGTAACTCGTCAAGCAACAACTGAACGTGCTTTCACTGGGGAATTTTGGGATCAGCACGAAGTTGGAATCTATACGTGTATCTGTTGCGACACTCCCCTGTTTGAGTCAGATGCTAAGTTTGACTCTGGTTGTGGATGGCCCAGCTACTTTAAAGCGATCAATCCCGAGAATGTCCTAGAAAAAAAAGATTCATCTTTCGGAATGACGCGTACAGAAATTTTGTGTAACGTCTGCGACGCGCATCTGGGGCACGTATTTTCAGATGGTCCGCCACCGACAGGTTTAAGATACTGTATTAATTCAGCGTCGTTAAAATTTTCACCTAAAGAATAGATTATGAAATTTTTGTTTGACGTTTTTCCTGTGATTTTGTTTTTCATTTCTTACAAATGGGGCGAGCGTCATGCCGACTTTGCCCAACAAATAGCAAATCAGTACCTATCAGGCTTTATTTCAGGCAACTCACTAAGCATAGAGCAGGCGCCCATTCTGCTGGCAACTGCAATAACAATCATTGCTTCAATTGCTCAAATTAGCTACTTATTACTTAGTAAAAAGAAAGTCGATGCGATGCTGTGGATCTCATTCATCATCATTACCGTTTTTGGTAGCGCAACGATTTATTTTCACAGTGACTCCTTCATTAAATGGAAACCGACAGTTCTTTATTGGTGTTATGCATCAGCATTTTTTCTCAGTCAGTTTATTTTCAAGAAAAATCTTTTAAAGACAGCAATGGGTTCTCAGCTTTCAATGCCCGATTCAGTGTGGTCAAAGCTTAGCTTGGTTTGGGTAGCCTATTTCATTACTATGGGTTGTCTTAATCTTTATGTTGCGTTTAATTTTCCAACGACGACGTGGGTAAGTTTCAAACTATATTCTCTTGGTGCGATACCAGCGTTTATCATTCTTCAAAGTATTTTTTTAGCAAAATATATTGAGGAACCGACATGAATGAAAGATTAAAAAAAATACAAACTCGTCTGGAAGAAACTTTTCAGCCAATACATTGTCAATTAAATGATGACTCTGCATCCCATAAAGGGCATGCCGGTGCGTCTTCAGGTGCTGGACATTTCAATGTGAAAATCGTTTGTCAAAAATTTGAAGGTCTAAATCGTATTTCCCGACATCGACTGGTGTATGATGCCGTTGGCGATATGATGCACACAGAAATTCATGCACTTGTGATCGTTGCGCTGGCTCCTTCAGAGATGCCAACTTAACCATTTTGTTTTTACTTACTTTGTTTTTTTAGGAACAGATAATGACTTTTAAACCTGCTCACTTGCTGGTAGTACTTCTAGCAATCGCAATCCCTGCCATGGCGCAAAATATTGCCGTCGTTAATGGTAAAGCTATTCCCTCAAGCAAAGCGGAATTGATCGTAAAACAAGCTAAAGCTCAAGGTCAACAAGATACACCTCAGTTACGCGCACAAATCAAAGACCGCTTAATCGGTATGGAAGTACTCCTGCAAGAAGCTGAAAAAACCGGTATTGCTGCAAATACTGATGTCAAAACGCAGTTGGAAGTGACTAAGCAGCAGATTCTGGTTCAAGGTTTAATGCGTGAATATATTGCTAAAAACCCAGTGTCAGATGCTGATATAACGGCTGAATACAACAAAGCTAAGTCTCAAGCTGGTGATAAGGAATATCACGCTTTTCATATTCTGGTCGAAAAAGAAGAAGATGCAAAAGCCATTATTTCCAAGCTGAAGGCAGGCGCCAAATTTGATGAATTGGCAAAACAATCTAAAGATACAGGTTCTGCGGCTAAAGGTGGCGATCTGGATTGGGCTTCGCCAGCAACTTTTGTCAAACCTTTTTCTGATGCACTGGTTGCACTACAAAAAGGTCAATTTACTGAAACTCCAATCAAGACGGAGTTCGGATACCATGTTATTAAATTGGACGACATCCGCACAGCAAAATTCCCAACGCTTGAAGAAGTCAAACAACAAGTGGTTGAAGGTCTGCAGCAACAAAAGCTGCAAGCTTATCAACAGGCACTGATGAAAAAAGCAAAAATTCAATAATCATTGAAATTAATTATAAAAAAGACGCTAAGGCGTCTTTTTTTTATTTTCATTATCGATATCGAGCAAAAAATCATCTGCAATTAACTACATCACACCGCCTATAATCATGCTTCTTTTTATCGAAAATAGAAAATTATTCAGTTTGTTTTTTTGTCTTTTTAGTTTCGTTAAACCAATCATAAAAGGTATTCACAGACAGCAAGTAAACTTTAAAAGCGCACACATTTTTTCGCGGCGCTGATATGTTAATTTTATTTTAAAAGCAAGCGACTTGAAGCCGGACTACCCGGTGACATGCCTACTATCCACGCCGCGTCAACAGCAAACGTCTATATTGCCGGGATAGTATAGTAAAGCAAAGCTCAACAGCCATCGTCGCCAAAGGCGACTTACATGTACGATTGATCGCTGGTAAACGAATAGGCTATATAAATGCATCGAGCGCTCACTACACCCTACTTCAGGGATTGGCCTCTGCTGGCATTGCCGAATCTCAAGTCAAACTCATTCTTCTGGACATAAGCGACATGCCCGATGCGCTCGCGCGTGGTGGCATTGATGAATTTTCAGCATGGGAGACTACGCCAACAATCTTGCATGATGAGAATGATCAAAATCACATTGTATTTCGCGATGTCAGCACAGATTATTTTATTATTGAACAGAATTTTGTAAAAATATCTCCGCATACCGCGCTACAGCTCCTGGCAGCCTTTGTTCGTGTGATTGATTGGATGCGACGATCAAGGCACAACACGGAAAAAGCGTTTGTATGGACAAGGAAAGATGCAGCCCTTGTTTTTGAAAAACTCAATCAACTTTAGGTTGAGCAGATCGTTGCGATTACTCGTCGTGACACTTTGGATATTCCATCGGCTCCCGTTATGCTTTCAGACGCGAGCGATGCGACCTTACAGAAAGAATTTTAATTTTTAAAGGCATTAGGCAAACTACAAGCTCGCGCAATCTGGGAGAATATCCAAATAGCATTGCTTCACGATGGCTTAACAAAAGTATTGGCAGATGCGAAAATTTTTCAAATACACAACGACGATTATGAGAAGTAAGTTGACGCGCTCAATTCAACACTCATTTTCAAGACGCGTTGCCGCCTATTTTGGAGCTTTGTTTTTGCTCGCTATGGCGATTCTGTTTTGGTTCTGGTTCTTTGGTTTTGCCACATTAGGAATAGTTGGTGCTAAAAGCCAACACATTACCGAAGCAATGCATTTTCTTGGTATCAAAGCGGATGCACAGCGCTCCTTTATTGCAAAAGGAGTCAAGGACAGGCGCGGTGACATCCTGGTGATTTCTGAAAACCGTACCGTATCCAAACAACTTGAAAGTCGAGATGTCGCAGTTCAAAAAGAGCTCGATCGCATCTTTAATCGCCTGCAGCGGGCTTATCCAGATCGTTATCAGCATCTGCTCATTGTCGATCCGGCCAATAGTCAAATTCTTGCTAGTGATGTTGCTGCTGATAAGGGGGAAACCTTTGATGATCACGCGCTCATCAAGCGTGCCACACAACCGGGCGCAACAGAAATTATAGAACTGTTGAACAAAAAAAATGGTGCTAACACGTTAGCCATCATAAGACAAATACATGCTCTGGATTCCGATGGATATGCCATGGGAAAATTAGTCGGAATTTTGATTGCCTATGTCGATTTACAGCAATTTATAACAGAGGGATTATTAGAAGACGTCGCAAGTGAAAGCACACTGCTCTCCAACCGGGCAGGAAAAATATTGGCACGTTTTCCAATTGAAAAAAAAACAGAAGAAAACTTCAAGTTTAATAACAAATTCACGTCAGGATTTCAAG
>JACMRF010000122.1 GCA_014376575.1 Undibacterium sp. | reverse complement strand
GCGCATTTTCGGTCATTTTTTCTGCTCTTCGTTGCCAATAGCTCGCTATTGGCGCCTCATTCGCAGCAAAACTGTCTCGAAAAGTGCATCCGTCATCATTGCCAATCCTAATGGAAATTCTGGGATAAAAAAAGAACCGGCTTTTAGGCGGTTCTTCTTTTTATTGAACTACTAATTCAGATTATTGCAGGCACATCACTTAGCCTGATTTGCATAAATCAACCAATAACGCGCTAAATCTCCAGTACCGTCCTTACCCTGAACAGACTTCAATATCTTCACTGCATTTGTTTTTTTACCCGCTTGTAAATAAGCCATTCCAAGATGCAATGCAGCATCATCCTCGTACTTGATATTTCCTTTGCTGATTCCCTGCTCTATCATCGCGATACCTTTGTCGAACTGACCCGCTGTGACGTATGCATATCCAATATTGACCAGTCCAGTACCATCATTGCTTTTATTGGCTTCAGCCTCGTTAGCAGCTTGTGTTTTTGCATTTTCACTCAAGGTTTTTTTTGCAAGATCACGCAGACGGTTGTGGCGGGCAGTTTCAGCGCCAGTTCCTAGAGCGCCGGATTTAAAACCTTGATCGATAACTTTAATTGCTTCATCAGGAAATCCGCCTTGCAAAGACAATTGTGACATTTCCATAAATTGGTCGGTCTTTGTAATTTGTCCAACCGCCATTTTCAAGCGGAACAAATCCAACGACAATCGTTGAGAAAATCCTGGTTTTCTTTCGACACTACTCAACAAATTGACCCAGTATTCTTTTTTTCCATAAAACGCGACTAACTTTTCCAACGCACTAGCATAACCAACTTTGTCATTTTGTTTTAATGACGCATTTGCAAACAATTCAAGATTGGATTGACTAGGGGTACGCCCTGCTTTTTCATCTGCTGCCATATCAGCTTTAATTTCCTTCATCGCACGAGCATTATCGCCACTCAAAGAAATTGCCTGCACCATAAACGGCCTTAAAGAGCTGTCAGTTCCGCCCTCGGAAAAATAACGTCCGTAAGTCTGAGCAGCTTTAGCGTAATTTCCAGTAGTAAAATACGCGTTCGCTAAAGTCTGGATCAGTTGCAATTGTTCTTTCCCAGCTAACCTATTTGCAGCAATAATAGATTCAGCAGAACGAATCACCGTGCCATGGTCGCCGGCGGCTATGGCCAATGACAAACGCATGCGCTCAATGGTGAAAGACTCGCTTACCGTCTTACCACTCACGTTATCAGTATCATGCAATTTTGCCAGTGCATCTTTATACTTTTTCGCCTTATACAACTCATTCGCAGCTTGGTAAATTTTACCAATTTCTGGCCGCATTGATTCCTGCGCATAAGCGGTATTTGCAGCAATATTTACTAACTCTGGTGCGGCAGAAAAACCGATGGTTGCGATCAATACAGCGATAGGTGACAAGCGAAATGGTTTCATATTTTGATCTCTCAATCAATAAATTTTATAAATTTGATAAACGCAATAAACTATAAATCATCGCAGACTAACGTAACAGTCTTTTTATTAGCAACCGACCTATACATATGAAAACGGCAGGGATACCCCTGCCGTTTTTTTACATTACCGTAGATTTTGACATTGAATCAAACAAAAATTATTGATTCAAAAACTGCTCATTTCCAACCATACCAATTTTAGTCACACCAAGTCTTTGCGCCGCAGCCATTACTGCCGCTACTGTCTTGTAAGCTACAAGCTTGTTAGGCCGCAAATGCACTTCTGGCTGATTCGGTGTTGCCGCTACTGCGGCCAACTTCGCGTCCAATGCAGAGAGCGTCACTACTTCGGCATTCCATGAAATCGTGCCATCAAAATCAACGTCTATCGTCATTACCACTGGCGGTTCAGTCGGTTTGGATGGTGTATTGGTCGGCATATTCAGATTAATCGAATGATTCTGAACAGGAATAGTAATAATCAACATAATGATCAAAACCAACATGACATCAATCAAAGGCGTCATGTTCATTTCCATCATTACTTCAGGTTCGCTCGAACTACTTGAGCTAGGGGCCATGCTCATGTGCTTTCCTTTTTAGGTTTTAGATGGTGGTTCAATGATGAAACCAACCTTCTGTATACCTGCACGTTGAATCGTCAGGATAGTTTTACCTACAAACTCATAACGGGTATTTTGATCACCGCGAATATGAACTTCGGGTTGTGGTAACAACACTGATACTTCCTTCATTTTTTCGAACAGTTCATCTGTCCCAGCTAACGCTTTTCTAGCTCCGTTCCAGTACATATCGCCATCTTTGTTGATAGTAAGTGTGATATTTTCTGGTTTAGTGACATAGATCGTATTAGTTTCAGCCGGCAGCTTAACCTTGATCGAATTGAGGACTACAGGTGATGTGATCAGGAAGATAATCAACAAGACCAACATAATATCCACCAGAGGGGTGGTATTGATGGTGCTGTTAACTTCGTCTTCACCGTCACCATCATTGCCCATTGACATTGACATAATGTATTCTCTTCTGTGAATTCTAACTACACCCTCTACTGCCCACCCAAAAGCGAGCAGTCGAAGGGAATGAACTAACTCTATTGCAGACTAATTTTTAAAATTAAGCCACTTTTTTATTTGCATTTGCTTTGCCCATGACACCAGACAAAACAACAGAGTGCAAATCGGCGCCAAAGGCACGAACTTCTTCCATGCAGCTCTTGTTACGGCGAACAACAAAGTTATAACCAAGAACCGCAGGGACAGCAACACCCAGGCCAATCGCCGTCATGATCAGAGCTTCACCAACAGGACCCGCCACTTTATCTATAGACGCCTGGCCAGAAGCACCGATCTGAGTCAATGCATGGTAAATACCCAAAACTGTACCGAACAAACCGACGAATGGAGCAGTTGAACCAACAGTTGCCAAGAAAGCCAAGCCATCTTGCAGACGACTTTGAACTTTATCGACAGAACGCTGGATAGACATTGTTACCCAAGAATTCAAATCGATTTGTTCAAGTAAAGCACCTTCATGATGCTGTGTTGAACTTACAGCAGCCTCAGCGATGAAGCGGAACGGGCTGCCTTCTTTCAGGCTGCTGATTCCGGCGCCGACGCTAGAAGCTTTCCAGAACTTAGAAGCTTCTTTAGCTTGGCCAGACAATTTTACTTGATCAATAATTTTCGTAATCAGGATATACCAGCTACCCATAGACATGATTGCCATGATTAACAAGGTACCTTGAGCAACAGTATCGCCGCCCTTCAATAATGCTTCCATACCATACGGATTTGCTACTTCTTTTACAGCTGCAGCAGGTGCTGCGGCATCAGGTGATGAAGCAGCAGCATCGACCGCTGGTGCTGCAGCAATTGCCGCTGTATCTGAAGCAGGGGCTGGGTCAGCAGCGAATGCTGGAGTAATTGCAATAGAGGCAGTCAGTGCAAAAAGAACTGCCGCCAGGAATGTGCTTAATTTAGCGCGGGATTTCATGTAGATACTTCCTTTAAAAATGAATTTAGTAATACTTACGTTGGTGTTGAATAAAACGATCTGTCTCTTGCTTTGTTACTTGTTGGCCTTGTTTTAATCAAGCTTCCAAACGTATGCAACCTTCGACTGCGTTACTTGCGGCTTACCGTCCACCGTACCAGGTTTATTCTTGCATGAACCCGACATCAACTGGGCTCGCACTGCATTGTCAAGACCCCTGAAGCCGCTGGACTTATCAACCTTTACATCTGTGACATTACCATCGCCACCAACTGTAACAAGTAAAACTGTCGTACCTGTCTCTTCGTTGCGTAGAGACGCCCTAGGATAATCGGGCTTACATCCAGCTTGCTCAAAATTAATCACCGCTGAAATTATAGACTGCCCGACCGGTTTCGCATCTGCAACTGGTTGCTGCACAGATTTAGGCAAAACATTAGAGTCAGGTTTAACACTAGACACTGCCGCAATTGTATTTTGCGACGGTGCTGGTTGCTGAACCTGCACTTCCGGCGGCGGAATAAACGGCGGCGGCGGTGTTAATAATTTTGGCGGTGGCGGTGGTGGTGTATCTGGCGGCGGTGGCGGCTTTACCTCCTCAACAATTTTGGTTTCTAAGGGTTTTTGGAAGGCAGCTTTAATGTGTGCTGCACCGCCATTGATCAACCCATAAACCAATGCTACGTGAAATATAATAACAAGACCAATTCCGGTAAATTTCTTTCCCGGTTCTGGCTCGCGTCCTGAAAAATCCATACCTGCTCCCTCCAAAACCACAACAATTTACAAAAAGCTGCACACGAACGAAAGATTACATATGTGATGAGCCAACTAAAAACAACGCAGAATCGACTAACAAGATACACCACGTTGACAGATTAGCACATCAAATAAATACCGTTCCATGAACAAAATACATGCGTATATGTTCAACTAGCCGTTTGCGCCCCATACTTACTCTTAATCTAAGTAAATAGACTCCTCGTTTGGTCGAGCATTTTTACATGCCAACAAAATCGCCGAACCGTACAACCCATATCAACAACGATTCATGCTGGTTTGATACCAGCTTATAGAATTGGAACTGTATTTTAACTACAAATGAAATAGAGCACCAAATTTTTTGAATCAACAACAAAAAAATTACCAAATGGCAAATGTCAAGATACGCTTCATTTATACGCCCAAAAAAACAACGCGTATTTTGCCATAAATAAACTGCTCAGTGGAAGCGAGATTTTGATTGTGCAGAGCAACATTAAAATAGCACGCTAGCACTAGAATTTTGTACGTACCTACTTTTATTTTGCTAGTCAGGTGAAACACCAGAATAAATTTTAATTATTCAGCCAAAAACAAGTGAAAGCGCACAGAAATTATATTCAACACACCCAAAAATATTTTACATTAGCGCCTAAAAAAGCTTGGAAAATATAAATTTTATTATCTAAAAATTAATTAAAATTAACGATTTTGGTCGTTCAAGAAGAAAGAAAAGCACATATTTAATTTTTAGACCGCCACTTTATTAACTCCATACGATATCTTTATCAATCTAATTACCTAGCTTTGAGCGGTATAAAACATCTATCTGAAAAAAAATGGAAGGTCTAAAGATGTTTAAATATAACTATTTACGGTCGTTTGCATGCATTTTAATATTGCTAAGCAGGCTTGACGTAACAGCGGCGATCGAACCGACCAACATCAATAAAACAATCAGACAAGCATTCGATGCTGCAGACGACGGTTTTGATATGGCAAAAACCCAAAATCACTACTCTGGCTGGGTAAGTGAGGCGATATTTGAACCGTTGCTGAGCTACGACTATCTTGCGAGGCCAGTTAAATTGATCCCTAAAACCGTCGAATCGATGCCAGAAGTCAGCAATGACGGGAAGGTATTTGTTTTTAAAATTAAACCCGACATTTATTTCGCGCCAGACCAGGTGTTTAAAGATAAAAAACGCGAACTCACCGCGCAAGACTACATTTACACGTTCAAGCGCATTCTCGATCCAGCCAACCGCTCTCCTCATGCTAGCTTTATCGACGGGAAAATTGTTGGCATGGACGAGCTGCAAGCGAAGGCAAAAAAAACAGGAAAGTTTGATTACGCCATACCGGTGGCAGGTTTACAAGCGCTCGACAAATATACCTTACGGATAGAACTCAAAGCGACCGACTACAATTTTCTTTATGTACTTGCCTATGGCGCTTTTGGCGCAGTGGCGAGAGAAGTAATTGATACCTACGGTGAGCAAAGCGGTCTGCATCCGGTAGGGACAGGTCCTTACATGATAGAAAAATATGCGCCACGCCATAAAATAATGCTGACGTCCAATCCTCAATATCGCGGTTACATCTGGGATTTCCAATCTTCAGGAACACCACGAGACGCGCAAATTATTCAGCAAATGAAGGGCAAGAAAATGCCCCAAGTTAATAAGATAGAAATCAATATTATCGAAGAAGAGCAATCGCGTTGGCTAGCATTTCAGGATAAGCAACTAGACATCGACAAATTACCGCAAATTGCCGCACCGACAGCACTTGATGGCGTTATGCTGGGGCCGGAATTGCGCAATCAAGGTATTACCATGGACAGAGTGGCCGATGCCGGCACCACGTTCTCTCTATTTAACATGCGCGATCCTATCGTCGGTGGCTACAGCATTGAAAAAATCGCCTTGCGCAGAGCGATCGCGATGTCTTATAGCAATGCCGACGAAATAGCCCAAATGCGCCTGGGCCAGGCGATCAAAGCAGAATCCATGATACCCCCTGGTGTAGTGGGGTATGACGCCAAGTACCGTAGCAGCCTTGGCTACGACATTGATCTTGCGAATAAATTACTCGATCGCTACGGTTATAAACGTGGCGCGGATGGATACCGTACGCTGCCCGACGGCCAAGCTCTGCTCGTCAGAAAAACCATGGAGGGCGCCGCCTTGTACAAAATTCAGGCGGAAATTTTTAAACGCGGGTTGGACAAAATCGGTTTACGCGTTGAATTTATCGTCGGTAATTTTGCCGACAATATGAAAGCGGCGAGCACCTGCAAACTCGCCATGTGGAGCAGCGCCTGGAATGCGGATTTTCCCGACGGCGAAAACTTTCTGCAATTGCTATATGGCCCCAAAGCTGGCCAAGGTAATCACGCCTGCTATGAATCAGCTGCTTACGATGCACTTTATCGGCAAGCAGTGGCACTTCCGATTGGTGAAGAGCGCAACAAAATCTACCGGCAGATGAGCCGCCAGATGGAAGCGGATACCCCATGGATCATGCATTCAATACGCATACGCAGCTGGCTTGCGCGACCTTGGGTTATCGGTTTTAAAAAGCATCCCATTTTGCATTCCGACTGGGCTTATATTGATGTCGAAAAACATTAAGTTTCAGCACAAGACCAATCTCATCAAAGACCCCAGAAAGCTCCAGTAATAATGAAGCCACTATTTAATCTATTTGCCATGTATCGCAACGAACCACAAATTCTTGGGCTTGTTAGGTTCACAAAATTCATCCATTTATTTTTCCTGGCAGGTCTACTATCGGCCCTGCCAATACGACAAGCGACCGCCGTTAGTTCAGCCGACCCAGACAAGGTCTTGAAATGGGTATTTAACGTAGCAGAAACTGGCTTCGATCCCGGAGCGGCGCGAGACTTATATTCAAACGGAGTGAATTACGCCATCTTCGAAGCGCTTTATACCTACGACTATTTGGCCAGCCCAGTCAAACTGATTCCGCGAACAGCAGAAGCATTGCCGGAAGTATCTGCGGACGCCAAAACCTACACAATTAAGCTTAAGAAAGGTATTTATTTCACGCCCGATGCTGCCTTCAACGGAAAAAGCCGCGAGCTAACGATGGTTGATTATATTTATACGCTGAAGCGATTAATGGATCCACGTTTAGCGTCATCTCATTCATGGTTAATTGCTGGAAAAATTATCGGCTTAGATGCGCTGGCGGAGCAGGCAAAAAAGACAAAAAAATTCGACTATGACGCCAAAATCGCAGGACTGGAATTGATCGACAAATACACCTTGCGTATTCATCTGAATGAACCGGATTTCAATCTAGGCCTAATACTCGCGCATAACCCCACCGGCGCAGTGGCCAGAGAAGTCATTGAAAAATACCAGGACGTCCAAGGGCAAGTCATGTCCAACCCGGTTGGCACCGGACCGTATATGGTGGCGTTAAATGAATGGATACGTGGCTCTAAAATCATACTGTTGGCGAACCCCGATTATCGCGGAGACATCTGGAATCATCAGGGTGGCAATAATCCTGAAGATCAAAAGATTATGGCTGCAATGAAAGGAAAACGCATGCCACAAATCGGTCGCATTGAAATAAGCGTGATGATAGAAGATCAATCTCGCTGGCT
>JACMRF010000121.1 GCA_014376575.1 Undibacterium sp. | reverse complement strand
TTAATTTTTGCGGCGATATCATTGCCCAGCGCGGGGCTGCTTGCGTCGCCTCGTCCTGGCAAACGCCGTACCATCCTCATCATCGGCAAAGCTTGATCAGAGGAAATTTTGATGAACGACAATGAAGCCTTAATCCATAAATTTTACAGCGCATTTCAAACGCTCGATGCGAACACCATGGTGAGTTGCTATGCCGACGATGTGCAGTTTTCTGACCCGGTTTTTCCTATTTTGCAGGGTAGCGAAGTGGCCGATATGTGGCGGATGCTGACTAGCAAAGCGCAGAATTTTTCACTGACGTTTGATGACATTCATGCCGATGATAAAAAAGGAGAGGCGCACTGGATCGCTACCTATACCTTCTCGCAAACAGGTCGCACCGTTGTCAATGATATCCGCGCCAGTTTTGTGTTCAGAAACGGTAAAATTATTCGTCACCAAGACCAATTTGGTCTGTGGAAATGGGCGCGGCAAGCCTTAGGAACGAAGGGCTTGTTATTAGGCTGGACGCCTTTCGTCAAAAACACGGTGCAGGCACAAGCGGCCAAAGGCTTAGAAATATATCGACATAAAAAATAAGCTGGTGGGTTGCTCAAGAAGCAGTAGGGCGAGACCCGACTGCTCCTTTTCATGGCCTTATCCTGCTGGTTTTTTTGTGCTGGCACCTGTTTTTGTATAAATAATTTTTTTACTGTCACCTTCACAGCTACCGACCACGCGATTTTTAGTTTCGGTGTCTTTTGCCACTACCTGCAAACTGTAATTTTTGATTCCTTTACCTTCCAGCTTAGTTTCTATCTTGCTTTTTATTTCTTCACAAGAAGTTTTAGCCGCCCAACTCGTCGCTGATATCAGAATCAGACTGCTTGCCACTATATATTTTTTCATCGTGCATGCTCCTCTGCTAACTGATTTATAAAAAAACCGAATGACACCTATCCTCGAGTAATGCCGCCGATTATCCGGACACCCCCCATGAATATTATTGACGACTACTATTGATCAGTAGTTGATGATAAAACCTTATCATCTCTGTGTAATTCTTAATAGAGATTCTTTCATTTGTTCCATGAAAGCGTGGTAAATCGTCCGCAGTCGCGCGCACAGGCGAAAATTTAAAAATATTTTCGCTCAAAGCCTCAAAGTGACGCGAGTCGGGTGCGCCCAACATGAGCCCCGGCGCAACGATGGTGTGGGCAAACACTTCGCGTATGGATCGGTTAAGTGTCTGATAAGCGCCTGAGTTTATTGGTGATATGCGGGACGGTTCTGAATTTCCTTGCGCTGTCGTGAGTTTAATCGCATCGTTGTCCAGTGCTTTTTTTACGTGCTCAAGTACCCTGGCCTGGGTGTCACCCGGCAAGGTCCGAAAATTGACCGTCGCTTCGATATGTCCCGGCAACACATTATCTTTGTTACCTGCATGGATCGTGGTCAACGCGGTCGTGGTACGCAGCACTGCGTTGGTACTTGCTCCCTTTGCCAGCTCGCGTTGCACTAATGGTTTAAATAGCCAGAGGTTAGACAGTAAGACTCGATTGATGCCGTTCATTTCTGGTGCGATGGTCTCAAACATCTCTAGCGCAACGCCGCGTATATCGGCTGGTAACTGCTGATCTTCCAACCGCGCTAAGGCGACGCTCATCATTCCTATCGCGGTTTTCTGCGATGGCATGGAAGAGTGGCCTGGCGTTGCATCTAGCTTCAAATGCACCGTGGCATAGCCTTTTTCAGCGACACCGATCAGCGCAGCGGCGGGTGCCAAGCCTTTGAGAATACCTTCCGTAATCAATAGACCTTCATCAAGAATATAGTCGAGCTTGATGCCGCGTGATTGCAGCGCAATCGCAATCTGCTTAGCGCCTTGCAAGCCGCCTACTTCTTCATCATGGCCGAAGGCCAGATAGATGGTCTGGCGTGGAATAAAACCGTCCTCAAGCAGTTTCTCAGTCGCCTCCATGATGGCAAGCAAATTGCCTTTATCGTCCCAGGCACCGCGCCCCCAAATATAACCGTCTTGAATCACGCCATCAAAAGGCGCTTTTTGCCAATTTTTTTCCGTATCTGGTGCAATCGGTACGACATCCTGGTGCGCCATCAGCAGGATAGGCTTGGCTTTGGCCTCGCTGCCTTCCCAAGTGTAAAGCAGGCTGGCTGCCCCTATCGTTTCGCGCTTGAGTTTGGCGTGGATGAGCGGAAAAGTGTGCTGCAGATAGACATGCAAGCGCGTGAATTCGCCAGACGAAAGCGACGCTTGATCAGCGCTGGAAATCGTCTTAAAACGTAATGCCGCTGCCAATCTTTGGCTTGCCGCTGGCGCATCAATGCCAATGGGCGCTACAGCCAGCACCATTATTTGCCTAGACCCGTAACGTAAAGTGTTGATGGCGACGATACTGGCGCAGATGAAAATCGC
>JACMRF010000013.1 GCA_014376575.1 Undibacterium sp. | reverse complement strand
GTTGGCACTGCGATTGATTTGGATTGTTTTAATGCGCTTAAACAGGCATTGGCGCGTTTGTGAATCCCGTATTAAGTTAGTTGATTAGACGAGAATGTTTGGATAAAGGCCAGTTTTTAATATTTTAAAAATTTAAGCCTGCAAGCCATTTCCCATGCCCTCTGCATTGTCGATATGTTTACTAGGAATATAACCAGCATGTTAACGATGCCGTAGTTGAATTTTGACCCATGGATCTATTGTTTAATTGTCTTGGGTCACGGCTTGGTCACTTTGTAGTTGCGCGCCCAAATGATCATGGTATCTGCTTATGGCTATTTCAATAAAGTATTACCGTGGATAGTTTCGTTGATCTTGAGCACAATACTATTTGTCCAGCACTACCGCCAGTCGCCTCCAAATAACGACATTTGGTCGCAAAGTGAGGGTAAAGATATTGTGGCTTTGTTATGATATTTATTCGACGATTGATCGTTATTTCTAAATAGCTTTAGAGGATTTAAATGAAAAATTTAAACAATCAGTACTTGTATTCGGTTCTTAGGCAAGTCGTGCATGAGTTCAAGTACTTGGGGAAAAAAATAGCGCAAGCCTTGTTGCGTACACCACTGCCCAAAATAGTGATTATCTGCTTGAGCTTAGCTTTGTTGATCACCCTCATTCCTTTGGTATTAAGTTTGTTCGTGGTGTTTGTATTGCTCAAGATACTTTTACTTATCGTGGTTTTAACCGTACGAAAACACAGAAATAAGCCATCGGCATTGGAATACCAACGCCGTGCTTACAGCAGGAAGTAGAGGGAATGGATTGATTTGCTCGGTGAAATTCAGGTCATGCAGAGAATTAAAAAATTAGTCTCTCGCGGTGACCTGAATAAGTAGAAGTAATAGCTAAAAATTAAAGCGAACTTGTTGCCAAGTTAGGAAAACGCTTATCTATAGTCTGATTCCAGCGCACAAGCTTTTCCTCCGCTTGCTTCAAGGGTTCGGACGCGTCGCCTTCAATCGTTAACTTTTCGATCACGTCACCTTTGGTGATGCTATCGACAATTTTTTGATCTTCGTTACTAACAACCGCACCGAATACCGTATGTTTGCCGTTAAGGTGGGGTGTGGGCCCGTGAGTAATGAAGAACTGACTACCGTTAGTGCCGGGGCCAGCATTGGCCATAGACAAAATGCCAGCCTTGTCATGACGCAAGTCTTTTGAAAATTCATCTTCAAATTGATAGCCGGGGCCGCCCATGCCTGTGCCATCAGGGCAACCGCCTTGAATCATGAAATCGTCAATCACGCGATGAAACTTCAGGCCGTCATAGTAACCACGCTTTGCCAGATTGATAAAGTTTGCGACAGTAACGGGTGTCTGATCAGCAAATAAATTGATATTGATGATGCCCTTGCTGGTTTGCATAACGGCTTTTAATGCGCTCATTTTTGTTCCTCTTTTGTTTAGGAGTTGGGGGTGTTGGGTTGTCCAATTGACGGCATCGATTTTCAGAACCGACAAACTGCAGATAGTTGAGTGTCGTATTCTAACAGTTCAAGTTCCACTGACGCTCGATTTGCGCTTAACCGTCCTTAGTGTGTGAGTCAGTATTGAGCCGTCTGGTTCTGCGTTAAAACAGTACATCGGCATTGAGGTGAGTCTTGCATCAGCACGAATTACTGAGCTTGGCAGGTGCTAGCTGTGGTAAAGTGATTGCTAAATTCTCGAAAGCACACTATGGCAACACCTAATTACGGATTCGACAAGCGTCAAAAAGAGCTTGCGAAAAAAAAGAAAAAAGAAGAAAAACTTAGAACCAAAGCCGAACGTAAAGTAGGCGAAGCTGCAGAGGATGGCGCGGGAGAAGAGGAAGTCGAAGAAGAACCAACCGGTGTGTCGGACAATCCAGCTTAAATCGGTCTAATAACCTGATAATAATCCTAAAATTATTGTTCAACGTGCGTAATGCTAAACCCGAGCCAGCAGATAGCTGCGTATCGGGTTTTTTGTGTCTTCTTGCCCTATGACCAGACCACGTTTTTTACCCGATAACATGACCCTGCTGCTATTGGCGATTGTTTTTGCAGCCAGTTTTGTTCCGTGTACCGGTCAAGTCGCTGTCGGATTCAATATGCTGACAACAGGCATGATAGCTTTGCTTTTTTTCATGCACGGCGCAAAATTATCCCGTACTGCAGTGATTGCCGGCATCACGCATTGGCGCTTGCATCTCACTGTATTGTTGTTCACTTTTGCCGTTTTTCCCGTGCTTGGCATTTTCCTCAAGCCCATATTGTCATGGTTGATTAGCCCGGACTTGTATCTAGGGATATTGTTTTTGTGCGTGCTACCGTCGACCGTGCAATCTTCCATTGCATTTACTTCAGTGGCCCGCGGCAACGTTGCCGCCGCCGTTTGCAGCGCGTCTGCTAGCAACCTGATAGGCATTTTTCTGACTCCGTTTTTGGTGAGTCTGTTGCTTGCTTCATCGACCAGTGGGCATTCGTCATTCGATGCGATTTTAAAAATTATTTATCAGTTATTACTGCCCTTTATCGCTGGACAAATCGCCCGCCCCTTGATTGCAGCGTGGATAGAGCGGCATAAAGTAGTGTTGAAGATGGTCGACCAAAGTTCCATACTCTTGGTGGTGTATGTTGCCTTCAGCGAGGCAATAGTGCAGGGCTTATGGAAACAAGTGCCGCTGACCATGATAGTTAATTTGTTGCTGATCAGTGCGGTGATGCTGGCCATCATTATGGGCTTAACGACCTATGCAAGTCGTCAGTTTGGCTTTAGTAAAGAAGATGAAATTGCCGTAGTATTTTGCGGCTCTAAAAAAAGCCTTGCAAGTGGCGTACCCATGGCCAAAGTGCTGTTCGCCAGCCATGCAGTTGGACTGGTATTGTTACCATTGATGATATTTCATCAGTTGCAGCTCATGGTATGTGCCATCGTTGCACAGCGTTATGCGGCAAGAGAAGATAAATAGAAAAAGGCATCAAATTTTTTGATGCCTTTTTTATTGACACAAGATTCGGCCAAATTTATTCTTCGCTGACCTGCAAAATCAATTTGCCAAAATTCTTCCCTTCAAACAGCATCATCAAGGTATCCGGGAAAGTCTCGATTCCCTGCACGATATCTTCGCGCGTATGAAATTTCCCCTGTGCCATCCATGCGCTCATTGCTTTGACCGCATCGCCATAGCGCGCCATGTAGTCGAACACCACAATGCCTTCCATGCGGGCACGATTAACTAGAAGAGACAGATAATTGGTCGGCCCTTTGACTGGAGTGGTGTTGTTGTATTGCGAAATCGCGCCGCAGATAATGATGCGCGCCTTCATATTAATGCGGGTGAGTACGGTATCCAAAATCTCGCCACCGACGTTATCAAAATAGATGTCAACACCATCTGGGCAATGTTCTTTTAACCCGTCTTTGACCGAGCCAGTTTTGTAATCGATACATGCATCGAAACCTAGTTCGTTGACCACAAAATCACATTTATCCTTACCGCCAGCAATGCCAACCACACGACAACCGTTTTGCTTTGCAACTTGACCCACTGTTTGGCCAACGGCACCAGCGGCACCTGAAACTACCACGGTTTCGCCAGCTTTGGGTTGGCCCACATCAAGTAAGCCAAAGTAAGCCGTCATTCCTGGCATGCCTAGAGCATTCATGTATTTTGGCAATGGCGCCAATTTAGGGTCGATTTTATAGAAACCGGCAGTTTTATCGTCAGCGGCACCGACCCAAAATTTTTGTACGCCAGTGCCACCAGAAACGTAATCACCTATATTGAATTTTGGCGATTTGGATGCGATGATTTTACCTATGCCACCAGCGCGCATGACTTCGTTGATGGCAACAGGGCGGATGTACGACTTACCATCGTTCATCCAGCCGCGCATGGCTGGATCTAAGGAAATGTAAATTGTCTGGACAAGGATTTCACCTTCGACGATATCACGCACAGCTTCAGTAATAAAAGACCAATCGCTGTGTTTTGGCATGCCAACCGGGCGGGCTGCGAGGCGGTATTGTTGATTGCTGAGCTGACTATTTGTTGCGGTCATTTTGTTGGTCTCCGTAAGTAATCGTGTTATTGGCAAAACCAAAATCGCATGATTAAAGTTTGTGAAAGTGTATTACTATACATTAATTAGAACGATCGTGCTTTTTATATTTAATTCTCTTGGTCGTGAGACAATGCGTGCTGAATTTTTTACCCTCCAACATCATGTACCCAGAATATATTCTCACACTATCTTGCCCAGATCAACGCGGTATCGTGCATAGCGTTTCCGGATTTTTAGCCAGCCACGGTTGCAATATTATCGATTCAGCGCAATTCGGTGATGCGCAATCCCAATTGTTTTTCATGCGGGTCCATTTTGCGCTGGAAGATGCGGTTATCGACGATGCCACTTTACGTGCAGATTTTGCTAGATTGGGCGATAGCTTGAAAATGAGCTGGCAGTTGCACGATGCGCGTCACAAACCGCGTATCGTATTGATGGTATCGAAGATCGGCCATTGCCTCAATGACTTACTGTTTCGCTTCAAGAGCGGTCTGTTACCAGTAGAGATCAAGGCGATTATTTCTAATCATACGGATTTTTATCAACTAGCCGCCAGCTACAATATTCCATTCCATCACCTGCCTTTGGCGATTGGTGCATCGGCCGAAGTCAAGCGTGCACAGGAACAAAAAATCCTCGATATCGTTGAGAGTAATCAGGTTGAGCTGGTTGTGTTGGCGCGCTATATGCAGATATTGTCGCCCGAAATGTGTACCGCATTGACTGGTCGGGCGATCAATATTCATCATTCCTTTTTGCCGAGTTTTAAAGGTGCCAAACCGTATTATCAAGCGCATGAACGTGGTGTGAAACTGATTGGTGCAACCGCGCATTTCGTCACCGGTGATCTCGATGAAGGCCCAATCATCGAACAAGACGTGGAGCGTGTTGATCACTCTATGGATCCTGATACCTTAACGGCTATTGGGCGCGATGTTGAATGTGTCGTTCTGGCGCGTGCCGTGAAATGTTTTGTTGAACACCGTATTTTGCTCAATGCTCACAAGACAGTGGTGTTCAAATAATGGCGCTTAAATCTACTATTTACAAAGCTGAGCTTAATATTTCTGATATGGACAGGGGCTATTACGCCGACCATAGCCTGACGATTGCGCGCCACCCTTCAGAAACTGACGAGCGCATGATGATCCGGGTTCTGGCGTTTGCCATACACGCCAGTGAGCGCCTAAGTTTTGGTAAGGGTATCTCGGATACCGAAGAGCCAGACTTTTGGTTAAAAGACTACACCGACGCCATTCAGCTCTGGGGTGAGGTCGGGCAGCCTGAAGACCGGCGTTTACTCAAGGCATGCGGCAGGGCAGAGCAGGTTGTGGTGTATAGCTTCGCTCACGCCAGCAGCATCTGGTGGAAGCAAATCAATAGCCGTCTCGATCGCGCAAAAAATCTTCAAGTAAAAAATATCCCATCCGCAACCAGCCAGGCTTTGGCTAAATTAGCACAACGTAATATGCAACTACAATGCACCATTCAAGATGGACAAATCTGGATGTCGGGTGGCGATGAGTCCGTTCAGGTGGATCTTGAGACCTTCAAAGAGTTCGGCTAGGCCTTACCTAAAAGCGCCCTTATCCATGAGAGATTAAAGGCACGCTAGTAAATTTAAACTGCTACACCCGTTGCGTCAAATAGTCCTTCAAACAAAATTGTACTTAAATAACGCTCGCCAGAGTCAGGCAATACCACCACTATCGTTTTTCCCGCGTGTTCAGGCAATTTCGCCAGCCGTATCGCCGCTGCGGTTGCTGCCCCGCATGAGATACCAGCGAGGATGCCTTCTTCTTTTGCCAGTCTTTGCGCGTACAAAACGGCATCTTCATTGCTCACTAACTCTATTTGATCGATGAGCGACATGTCGATTACATCGGGCACAAAACCAGCACCAATACCTTGTATTTTATGGGGTCCTGGTTGCAGTGGCAGACCGGCACGTTGTTGCGTCAAAACGGGACTGGCAGTCGGCTCAACCGCCACCGTGAGTATCTTTTTGCCCTTGGTTTGCTTGATATAGCGCGATACGCCAGTAATCGTGCCGCCCGTGCCTACACCAGAAACGAAGATATCAATGTTGCCTTCCGTGTCAGCCCAAATCTCTGGTCCTGTAGTTTTTTCATGAATCGCGGGATTGGCGGGATTCTTAAATTGTTGCAACAAGACATAACGTTCGGGTGCGCTAGCCAGAATTTCTTCGGCTTTGGCGATTGCACCCTTCATGCCTTTTGCTCCTTCGGTCAAAATTAATTTGGCGCCGTAGGCCACCAACAATTTACGCCTTTCTATGCTCATCGTGTCAGGCATGGTCAAGGTGAGTGGGATGCCTTTTGCTGCAGCGACAAATGCCAGTGCGATACCTGTATTGCCGCTCGTCGGTTCAATGATTTCCTTACCGGGTCCTAATAAGCCACGTGCTTCGGCATCGGCAACCATCGCTGCACCGATCCGGCATTTCACTGAATAGGCCGGATTGCGCCCCTCGATTTTGACTAACACCGTTGCTGCTAAACCTTCTGTGATACGGTTGAGGCGAACTAAAGGAGTTCGCCCTATCGAGTCTGCATTATTCAAATATAGCGCCATAGATTTCCTTTTGTAAATAAATTAAATGTGATCGAACAGTGAGTCTAATAAATGCAAAGTGGCATTACGTTGAACTCATTGTAGAGTTAATATCTTAAATGTTAAAAAGTCGTATGCCCAGCACGCAATGTTCATGCCGTTCTTCAGCCTATCTGGCCTGCAGGCCTCATGAACATTGCGTTTCGGGCCTGCCGCCTTTTTATTTGTTTACATTGGTTTTAATGATAATTTTTTAATCAGCTAGTGTCCAGGATTCACCGGCTCAATGATACATAGTCAAGTATGAGAATAAGCTAAATTGAGACAAAGGCAAAAGAAATTTAGCGAATATCGATATGTGAAATGACACCGTTTATTGTTCTGCAAAGTATTTTGGCGGTTCTTAGCCATTGCGCGTGGAAGATTGGCCTAAATTGCCTGAATATCCCGTATTCATGCGTTAGTTAAGTGATTGCTAAGCGATCGGCTAATGTGTTAACCTCAAGCTATAAAGTAACCTAAGAGAAATATGTCTATGTCACACAACAACGGCTTGTATCAGAATAACGTTTACATGCTGGCAGAGCGCTTTTTCATTCAGGATGAAAGTGAAATATTAAAGCTGCATGCGCATAAATATAACTTTGATATTTTGTTTTATTCAAAGATGGAATCTTTTATTTTTGCCATGTTGGGGGCAAACGAAAGTGATTTGTTTGTCGTTGATCTGGATGTATTGCACAATCATCAATCAGGGCAGCCGAGTCAATCCATGTTTTTGCGCGACTTGCTGAAACCCCTGCCCGACAATCATCAGTATATTTATCTGGAAACTGAAAAACAGGGTAGTCGATATTTGTTGCAAAAAATGCTAGTTGATACCAATTGCCTGGCTTATGCCGAAAAGCCTTTTAGTAGCGAAGATTTAATCGACAATCTATTTAACCTGTTTGCACAGCGGAAACGCGATGATCAGGGCAAAGTATTGGTCCTTGGCGACTCGGTTCCACTCGATGAAGCTTTATTTTCGAGACATAATATTGCGATCAAACGCCATGAGGCATTCCAAACGCTACATACCGAAGTGAAGCATTGGCTGCCCGATGTCGTCGTGATCGAAAGCGCGATGTTTGCGGGTGCCGAATCGTTAGCCGAAATCGTGCAAAAAAATATCGCAACTGACCCTAGCCTGGAAATCATTTTTCTACAAACTGAAAACGATACGGCATTGTCTGAAACTGCGATCGACGCCGGTTTCGACGTCATCATGATGCACCAGACCAATCACATTACCAGCTCGCAAATTATCAACCGCATCAATAAAATACGGACCAATAAAAATCTAATTTCGCGAGACAGGGCGACTGGTCTATTAAATAAAATTGGTTATAAGAAACGCGCTCAAGAAAGAATTTACGAGGCCGAAAGAGCGGCAATTCCTTTAGCTGCAGTGATCTTTGATATTGATAAGTTTAAAACCATCAATGACACCTGGGGTCATCATTTTGGTGACATCGTCATCAAGCGTTTGTCGATGTTTCTTGGGCAGTTCTTGGAAGACAAGGCACTGCTCAGCCGCTTTGGCGGTGAAGAATTCGTTATGCTGTTCTGGGATGCGGATCACGACAAAATCATTGCGAGACTCAATGAAATGCGCGAAGGATTCAACGCCATAGAATTCGAAATCGCTCCCGGTCAATTCAAGCAATTTTCCATCAGTGGCGGCGTGGCGTTTTATCCACAATGCAAAACAGAAAATGCTCTGTTTTTACAAGCCGATGCGGCACTCTATAAAGCCAAGTCTGGCGGACGGAATCAGATTTGTGAATGAACTTGAGGGTGACTTATGCGATTAGCATAAGTTGCACCCTCAAATATTGCTTCTTCAATATAAATGCAAGACGCTGATTTTACTTCGTCAATACAGCTTGCAGCCAGACGCCGATATCGTCGATTTCTTCTGCGCAGACTGAATGCTGCATCATGTATTCGTGCCACTCTATTTTGTAGCCAAGTTCCTGTAATAGATCGCGTGATTGCTCTGCGCGTTGCAGTGCAATCACAGGATCGGCCCGGCCATGCGCTAAAAAAATGGGTGTGTGTTGATTTGCGCCGTGACGCTCTTGTGCGACGACATCGCGCAGTGGCACATAGCCGGACAAACACAGTAATCCTGCCAAGGTTTCCGGATAACGCAAGCCAACTTGTAAGGTCATTGCACAACCTTGCGAGAAGCCGGCAAGGATAATGCGGTCGCTCGGAATGCCTCGGGCATTTTCACGAGCTATCAATTGCTCAATACTAATTTGTGATTGGCGCAAGCCAGCCTCGTCCTCGCGCTTGGCAATATCGGTACCTAAAATGTCGTACCAGGCGCGCATGACGTAACCACCGTTCATGGTCACGGGCATCGTTGCCGCATGCGGGAAGATAAAACGTATGCCGGGACATCCCTTGAGATCGAGTTCTTTGACGATAGGGACAAAATCGTTGCCATCGGCACCCAGACCATGCATCCAGATGACGGAGACGGAAGGGTTAGGGGCGCTTTCTAGTTCTATGGTATCGAGCAGGGCAGAGGTCATGATTTTATTAAGTTGTATTTGTTCAAGCGAGATACTAACGAGTTTTTTAACGAGTTCGGATCGCCGATTTAGGTCTGAATACCTTGCAAACGGCTTCGTTCGTTTCGATATAAGGTCCGCCGATCAGATCGATGCAGTAAGGAACAGCAGCGAAAATACCAGCGACTAGTTGCTTGCCATCGGCGTCCTTCAGGCCTTCCAGGGTTTCTTTGATGGATTTTGGCTGGCCTGGCAAATTGAGAATTAAGCCAGCGTGCCCGGCGGTTTCTCGAATCACCGCAACTTGCCTTGATAGGATGGCAGTGGGAACAAATTGTAGGCTGATCTGGCGCATTTGCTCGCCAAACCCCGGCATTTCCTTGGTGGCGACCGCGAGTGTCGCTTCAGGAGTGACATCACGCCGCGCTGGGCCAGTGCCACCGGTGGTTATCACGAGATCACAATGCGCACTGTCTACCAGCGTAATCAAGGCTTGCTCAATGGCTGCCCTGTCGTCTGGTATCAAGCGCGTTTCCAGGGTCCAGGGGGTCGATAGAGCCGCGGCAAACCATTCTTGCAGGGCTGGTAAGCCCTGATCCTGATAGACGCCGCTAGAAGCGCGATCCGAGATCGAGACGAGACCGATGCGTAGCGCACGGTCGTTGCCAACATCACTCATCGTCCTCTTCCTCGTCGCCATCTTCCTCGTCGCCATCTTCCGTCTCTGCATCATTGGCCGCGTTGACTTTGGCCAGCTCCTTCAGTAGTTGGAAGATCTCGCGATAGGCTTTCGGCGGTTTACTCTCTGCTTGCTCTTTGCGCGCATTGCGGATCATAGTGCGTAATTGTTGTGCATCGAGTTGGGGATGTTCTGCCATCAACTCAGTGACGGCTTCATCATTTGCCAACAATTTGTCACGACGACGTTCCAGCGCATGCATGACGGCCGTTTCTGATTTCGATGCGCCTTTCCAGCTATCGATGGTTTTTTGGATTAGCGCCACTTCAGCTTCGTCGAGCGTACGCATTTTCTTGCCGACAAATTG
>JACMRF010000120.1 GCA_014376575.1 Undibacterium sp. | reverse complement strand
GCCAGTACCGGCAAGCCCATGATCATTTCCACCGGCATGGCCGATGCCCAGGAGATTCACGAAGCCATCAATGCCGCCCGCGAAGGCGGCTGCAAAGAGCTGGCCATCCTGCACTGCGTCAGCGGCTACCCCGCACCGGCAGAAGACTACAACCTGCGCACCATCCCCGACATGATCCAGCGCTTTGGCCTGGTCACCGGCTTGTCGGATCACACCCTCGACAACACCACCGCCATCACCAGCGTGGCAATGGGTGCCTCGATCATTGAAAAGCACTTTACTCTTGATCGCAAGGGTGGCGGTCCAGACGATAGTTTTTCGCTGGAGCCTGTTGAACTCGTTGCGCTGTGCCAGGGTGCACGAACCGCATGGCAAGCACTAGGGAAGGTCGACCATGGACGTAAGTCTAGCGAGCAAGGGAATGTGAAGTTCAGACGATCGTTGTATTTCGTCAAGGACTTAAGGGCTGGCGATCTGATAACGCCAGATGCGATTCGAAGTGTTCGCCCCGGCTTTGGCCTGCCACCGAAGCATTACGAGGCGATCCTGAACCGCAAGGTCAACAGAGATGTGAAGCAGTACACGGCGATAAGCTGGGGCCTGATTGGCTAATCGACGGATAAATTAACAATGCGAACCATTATCGGATTTGATAGTTGGACTCAAGGCGCGCATCATTTTGAGCGCCTGGTCTCGGATTTTGAGCGACGGGGATTTAAATTAATCCTAATTCACGTTGGATCATGGGGGCATGATCCAAATCGACCTTTGGAGGAAAATATTGGAAAGCTTTTAGTGAGAGATATAGCCTATTACGACGGTTTATCTTTCAAAGAAATTCTCCTGCAAGAGAGACCCGAGGCAGTATTGTTTTTTTCGATGCAGGCGTTCGCTCACCGGGCATTTAATCGATACTGCCGGGCACTTGGGGTACCCACGGTTCACCTTTACCACGGACTCGTCAATGTTCAAAGTACAGCCTTAAAGCGGCTGAACCCCGTCAACTGGCGCAATCAATTCGCCCTCGCCCGCACTAGATTTTCGACCAATATTCTCCGCATCCTTCCGAATTATGCTAGGGCGTTACGAGAAACAGATGCTTCATGGAATGATTGGACTTGGCTTGTGAATGACATTCGGCGCAAGATCACAGGCACAAGTTATTCGAGTAAAGCTGCGCCGGACGCATCAACATCAGCTTGCTGTGTGTTCACCAATGCCGACATTCCCCACGCGGTTCAACGCTATGGGCTCACTCACGAATCGGTTCATGCTGTCGGGAATCCAGATCTGATTGCCTTTGGCCTGGAGAATCAATTAATCGGGTGTTGCCTCCTCTCTACTCAGGAGGCAAGGAAAGATATCATTTACATCGATACAGCATTGATCGAGGCAGGGGCAGTTTTCGATGGTGCTGGAGACTTTGCAGACCACCTAAATACAACCAATAAGATAGTTATGCAACAGGGTTTCCAGCTTGTAGTCAAGTTGCACCCTGCACATTTCCGCACGGGCGTGCCTGAACGTCTCCACCGCATGGGCATTGAACTCTGCGAGAAAGAGGAATTCGTCTCGCGGTTGAAGACTGCTACCGCCGCGATCGTGGAACCGTCCTCGGCATCGATGATTCCCGCCTTGATGGGCTTACCTTTGCTTTTAGCTCAATACGGAAAACTTGCCGAGCAGCAGTACGGTACGGTCTTAACCAGCTATCCCAGAGCCAGATTCCTGAAAGATATAGCGAATGTTCAAGCCTTGCTTGCAGAAGAAAGATTGACGATAAGTTCGGAGAAAATTCATAACTGGACTATGGAAAATGTCGGACCTCTTCCTGTAGAAGACATGCCGGAAAGGGTCGGGGAAATAGTGGATGAATTAATCCGGACTTGCCATTCGTAATTATGAGATTATTTTTTCTAACGTTATTTTTTCTTGGCTTTCTATATCCTATCGATATTGATGGGATTAGTGTCAACTACAGCTTTATTTTGGTACCCATTTTTTTTGTTTTCCGAGACCGCAAATTTTACTCAACTTCTAACAACCTTACTCTATTAATTATTTTGTATGTTTTAATTTTTTTAATAGGAATTTTTTGGAATACAGCAGATAGTACTGCGCATGCAATTCGACGCATTCAAAGCTTTCTAATTTTTATGACTATCTTCGCCTATGCCGTTATACAGATAGACGACGAGATGATCAAGGCTTTCAAGTGGGCATTAATTTGCATAAGTTGTGCCTTTTCACTAAACTCCATTATTCTATTTTTTCTTTCTGGGGGTAACTTGTTAGGATACGACGCCAAAGATGTGGTCGGTTCGCAGCGATTCGGTTTTGTTTCTCTTGCGGCATTTGCCCTACTTTTCTTCTTTCCTGTAAAATCGAGATTGCAAAAAACGGCACGAATAGGTGGTATGGTACTTTTGTTTGTTGGGATAATGCTAACTTTCTCTCGCGCATCTATTGTTACTTTATTATTAGGTAGTGCGTTATATTTTATTTATGCATTATTTCAATGGATTAGGCGACCAGGCCTTAAGTACTTTGTCAAAGGAATAACAGGCGTCTTGGGTACATTTGCTGTTATTATTTTGCTTGCTTACCTATTTCCGTTTGTGTTTGAATTTTTTAATGAGCGGATCTTCGAGCGTTGGTTTTTTGGTGGAGGTGGTGCCGATATACTCAATCCGGAAACCTCGGAAGGTATCCGACTTGAAATCTTACGTCATATATTGACATATGTTTTGGAAAATCCGTTGACTGGATCTGGTTATTTAGGCCCATGGATTTTAACTGTCATTGATGCAGGTTCTGCTCACAATCAATACACGGATATTTTATTCAGAACCGGATTTATTGGATTCGCAGGATATCTTTATTTGGAATATCGTCTGCTACGATTTTTGTGGTCGCAGTATCGCGATCTTTTTTGGGGTTTTATCGGGATTTTGATTTATGGTTTCTTTCACGAAACTTTCAAAGAGTCCCAAGGTGCATTTTTACTTGCTTTTTTGATAGGAATGAATGAATCTTATTTGCGTTCATTTTCTAAAGCCAAAACAATGACTTGTGGCCATATAAAATCTGACGTCACAACTGCCAGGACTCTTTGAATAACTATCAAGGAATGCTGAGGGTTTCAATTTACGAAAAGTTTTTAGGTTAATTCGTTATGAGTAATGAGCAATTAAAACAGTTTTACGAGGAAGACGCTTCCAGGTTCTGGGATCCCAGGCTTGGCATGAGGGGGCGTGATTTGACTATTTATCCACTCATGTCGGATCTTTCTGGAAGCGTTCTTGAGTATGGGTGTGGATCTGGTTCACTACTGCTATCGTTGGCGTTGGAAAATCGTTTTACATCGTTGATTGGGGTGGATATCAGTGAGAGGGCGCTCGCCAATGTTCAGGTGGTGTGGAGTGAGATGAGTTTAAAAAGTGATGTGCTGCGTAATAAGTTAGTACTTACGACGCCAGACGATGATCAACTGCCCAAGATCGCTGACAATTCTATTGATGTAATTTTATCGCTTGATACCATTGAACATGTTCTTAATCCGTATGTTGTACTTGATGAGTTGCATAGAATAGCGGCGCCCGATTCAGTATTCATAATAAGCGTACCAAACTACGGATATATAAAACATGTAATTCAGCTTTTTCTTGGGAAGCAGCCCATCACTGGTGGAGGAGAGCCGGTTGGAAATTGGCGAAAAGCTGGCTGGGATGGATGGCACATTCATACATTTACAAAGCAATCATTAGATATTTTGTTAAGAGATTGCGGGTGGGAGCCAATTAAATGGACTGGTTATGGGGATAAGTATAAATGGCTTGGATTGGAATTTTTGCGTAGGCATTTTCCAAGTTTTTGGTCAGGTGCGTTAACAGTGGTATGCAAGAAGAAAATGTAGGGATTGATATTTTTTACTCTTTGCTTCTCGGACAGAGAATTAATCAGTCCTCTGTAAAACTACTAAAAATTTGGTTTTTTTAAGTCTTCGGTTTCATGTTGTGACTGCTAAACGTCTTTTATTCTGGTCGGTTGCATTCACCGTTACCAATTCGCTTGTTAAAGGTGCTAACGCTGCGGTTGTCGTAATCTTGGCGATGGTCTTGCCTCCAGCTTCTTTTGCAAACTTCGGGATGCTCTATGCGATGCAGAGTGCCATGGGCACCTTCGCGGCATCTGGGCTCGGCGAAATTACGGCTGGCAGGCTTGCTTTATATTCGCCGGGTGTGCGTCGACGCGTACTTTTTAAAAGAGTCGCTGGCTTTTTCATCGTTACTGCAAGCCTCGCGTTGATTTTGATTGGGATACCAGCGTTCTTGATAGCTAGTTCAAAAGGAATTGCGACTCCTGCAATATTTGCGATTTTGTTGGGCGCAGTCGTTGCGTTTGGAACGTTGCAGGCCGGATTCCAACGCGTCGAAGAGCGGCATGGGCCATCTTTGTTGTCAAGTGCCGGTGTGCCGCTAGCCAGTATCGTGGGGCTCATGCTTGGCGTATGGTGGGCCAAGAGCCTCGAAGCGGTCTTTGGTTTTGCTTTAGTCGGTGCTGGTTTCACACTTTTTTTTCTCTTAATCAGTGGTCAAAGCTATACCGGACCTATTCCACGTACGAGGCATGTGCGACGAGATGTTCTGGCCATACTGCCATTTGCAATCATGGGTATCTTTGGATGGCTAAGTGGTTACGGCATGAACCTGGTTATCGATGGTAGGTTTGATTCAATCGATGTCGCGCGTTATACTTTTTTGTTCACGGTTTCCTCCATCGCTCAAATGGTTGCATCGTCGATGAACATGGTCTGGGCTCCCCGGTTTTACCATCTCTTTAATGAGGGAAAGCGGGTAGAAGCGGAACGGCAAAATCGAAATTTTTTTGCCATACTGGCTCTTGTTCTTGGGGCAACCAGTGCATTGGTTGTCGCGCTGCTGCCATGGCTTACCTATGTCGTTGGCGGTAATCTGGTCTTTTACGGTAACTTTCGATTTGAATTGGCTTTATTGTTTCTGGGTTATATAGTTTGCATCCCTTGGTGGCATGGGCAGAATTATTATTTTGTATCTAACCGAGGACACAGTTTGATGCGACTTGCTGTTTGGTCGGGTATTGCAGGACTGTTTGCTTGGATAGCATGCATGCTATTTTTTGGTTCGATTGGGATTTTTCTGGGTTTTCCAATCCAAATTGCAATGAAATCATTCGCTGTGTGGTTAGGGGCTCGGAAGCAATGGGGTGCGAAGCCGCCTTGGTTAATTATTATACTGGCCGGTATTCTAATATTCAGTGGAATGGCTTTTCCACAACCTGGTAAATAATAAATCGATGAATCAAACTATTTCATTATCTGCGGTACCGCTTTTAACCATAGCAATTCCGACATGGAATCGAGCGCCCTACTTGGAGAAAAACCTTGCTCAGCTCCATGCACAACTCGCGAAAATTCCG
>JACMRF010000012.1 GCA_014376575.1 Undibacterium sp. | reverse complement strand
GGGGCATTTTCGGTTATTTTTTCTGCTCTTCGTGGACAATAGCTCGCTATTGGCGCCTCATTCGCAGCAAAACTGCCTCGAAAAGTGCATCCGTCATCATTGCCAATCCTAATGGAAATCCTGGGTTAAAACTACGTCGCAAAAAAAATTCCCCTATGCAAAGCATTGGGGAATTTTTATTTGAAAATCTTAAAGTAAAAAGCCATAAGCCAACTCATCTTACTTGGTCATTGGGGCTTCATCCAATGCGACAACGGCTTCTATTCTTTTTTAGCCTTTGCATCGGCTTTTAATTCTGTCTTTGTTTTTGCTGCTGTTTTTGGATCAGCTATTACTTCAGTTTTCGCGGTGGTTTTTACCAAAGCATCTGTTTTTGCTGAAGCTTTGGTCGCAGCGGCAGCAGATGCTGGTGCTTTTGCGACTACACCAGATTTAGACTGGCCATTCACGGTCAAACCGGCTTCCGACAATTTGGATGCACTTTTATCGCCAACGCCTTTCACTCGCGTTTCAAAATCAGCCCAATCCTTAAAATTACCACCTTTGCTACGCTCTTGAATAATCGCTTTAGAGGTCGCAGGGCCTATGCCTTTAATGCCATCTAAAGCCGCTTGGTCGCCCTTATTCACATCTACACCTGCATAAGCAAAACCGACGAAAGCAACTAAAGTGACAAAAGTCATTAATAATTTCTTGAACATATACATACTCCCAAAAGTGGTTAATTTTAAGTACCTCATTTTGCTACTTTGAACTGAGCATTAGCATCTCCTTTAACGACGAAGTGAAATACCATTTTTCATCTCACTACAATAACGTCGCTGTGCAAATGCCGTTGACCGGCGCGAGCAACTTACCATAAAAATAACAAAAAATCACACTTCCGGAAATAATTCTCCTCGACTAACTGTCGCCGTTCCTAGCTTCCCAACCACCAAACCGCCCGCGCGGTTTGCGATCAACACGGCTTCACGCATGGACTTCCCATCAGCCAACATTGCTGCCATTGTGGCAATTACAGTGTCGCCAGCTCCTGAGACGTCAAAAACTTCTCTCGCCATTGCAGGCACATGAATTACTTCATCCTCAGTGTAAAGCGTCATTCCTTCTTCAGATCGAGTAAGCAGCAAAGCTGTTAAGTCGAGCTCAAGGCGTAATGCCTGCGCTTTTTCAGTCAACTCTGATTCACTGGACCAATCTCCGATGATTTGCTTCATTTCAGCCTTATTTGGCGTCAGCATGGTCGCACCGGCGTAGCGGGAAAAGTCATTTCCTTTGGGATCAACCAGAATCAACTTCCCTGCTTGTTTTGCGTTAGAAATCATCGCTGCAATGTTGACAAGACTACCTTTGGCGTAATCAGAAAATACGATGACATCATAATCTGACATCAGGGCATTGAAACGCGTGAGTTTATCGCGCAAAACGGGCGCTGTTGGCTTCTCTTCAAAGTCGATACGCAGCAATTGCTGTTGCCGACCTATGACGCGCAATTTGATAATGGTAGAAATTGCCTGATCACGATTGAGGTAACTTTGAATACCGGACTCGCGCAATAAATCTTCCACAATATTACCAGCTTCGTCCTGCCCAATCACGCCGAGCAGACCAGCGTCGATACCCAAAGCTACCGCATTACGCGCCACGTTGGCAGCCCCCCCCAATCGCTCCTCACTTTTTCGTATAAGGACAACAGGTACGGGTGCCTCAGGTGAAATACGATTGACATCACCAAACCAGTAACGATCTAGCATCACATCACCAACAACTAACATACGTTTTACTTGAGTAGTCATATTAAGCCTGTGTCAAGACAGAGCGCCCTATTCCATGATATTCAACACCAATTTCAGTCATGGCGGAGGGTTCAAACAAATTACGGCCGTCAAAAATAATAGCTTGTTTCAATCGCGCTTTGACCTGAGCAAAATCCGGACTACGAAATGCCTTCCATTCAGTGACAATCGCCAATGCGTCAGCTTGATCTAATGCATTCATCACATCGGTGGCATAACGAATTTTTTCTAAAAGTTGCGGCGTATCTTTAAAATCCAACGCCAAGACGCGTTTTGCTTCAACCATGGAAACTGGGTCATAGATCGCGACCGTTGCGCCAGCATGCAATAATTCTGCCAATAAGACACGGGATGAAGCTGCGCGCATATCGTCTGTGTTTGGCTTAAATGCCAATCCCCATACCGCAAAATGTTTGCCTGTTAAATCTGCGCCAAAACGCTTCTTGATTTTTGCGCCTAAGACCTGCTTTTGCTTGGCGTTAACCGCTTCAACCGCATGTAAAATCAAAAGATCCTGACCGTAGCCTCGTGCCGTACGCTCAGGCGCCTGGACATCTTTTGGAAAACAAGAGCCGCCATAGCCACAGCCAGCATATAAAAAACTATGTCCTATACGAGGATCAGAACCAATACCATGCCTTACTGCCTCAATATCGACGCCAACACAATCAGCAAGATTTGCGAGCTCATTCATAAAAGAAATTCGCGTTGCCAACATCGCATTCGCCGCATATTTTGTAAATTCGGCCGACCGCACGTCCATCCAGTAAGTGCGTTCATGATTACGATTAAAAGGTGCATAGAGTTTTTTCATTTGCTCTTTAGCGATATCACCTTGTGCATTATCGTCACACCCAATCACTATTCGATCCGGTCGCATGAAGTCTTCTACCGCAGCCCCTTCTTTCAAGAATTCAGGATTCGACACGACAGAAAACCTTGCATTGGCATCGCGCGATTTCAATTCTTTCTGTATCGCTGCAGCAACTCTTTCGGCTGTGCCGACAGGAACAGTTGATTTATCAACGATGACTTTAGACCCCGTCATATACCGGCCTATGTTGCGAGCGGCAGCCAGAACATATTGCAAATCGGCAGAACCGTCTTCGTCAGGAGGTGTACCAACCGCAATAAATTGAATATCACCATGGACGACACTTGCTTCGATGTCAGTGGAAAAGATAATTCTTCCAGCAGCGCGGTTACGCGCGACAACTTCGTCCAAACCGGGCTCGTGGATGGGAATGCCCCCTCCGTTAAGAATATCTATTTTGCGCTGATCTACGTCTAAACAGAACACATCATTGCCAAGCTCAGCTAAACAAGCGCCTGTCACCAAGCCAACATAACCAGTACCTATGATAGTAATTTTCATATCGTCATCCCACCCAAATTATATTTTTGACCTTTGCGCCGAGAATATTCTCAGCAGCCCCTAATTCATCACATTTAACTCTTCTGTGCGTCTCGGCGGATAAGTTTCCCAACGACTGCAACCTGGACACTGCCAATAAAACTGACGCGCCTTGAAGCCACAATGAGAACATTGGTAACGTGTTAATTTCTGCGCATATCCGTGCACCAAATTTTTGACCAAAAATAATTCCGGACGCACTTCGGGCGTAGCTATCATTAACCGGGCGTCCAGTAATTTATCGAGTCCCAGCAGCGTCGGCGTACGTCGCAACTCTGCGATGACAAGTTCATTCGCTACGTCCACCGTATCGAGCTCCAACGTTGCTTTAAAAACGACTTCAAGCAAATCAATTGACGGTGCCTCGGCCATGTATCCCTTGAGAAGATTCAATCCTTCTTGTGGTCTCTCTAATTTACGATATCCATCCATTAAACGCTGAGCAACCAAAGCTACGTGCGGGACACTTTGCTGTTCAACGCGGCGCCAAGCCAAAATTGCACTTTCAATTTCGCCATTCGCCAGATGTACGTCACCAATCAGGATCGCGGCCCTTACGCTATGGCGGTCGGTAGCCAAGGCTTTTTCCAACATGCCCAATGCGGCATCAGCATGCGTATGAACCAACTCGTCTTGTGCCATTTCACAGTAGAACTGTGCAATTTCTTTTTGCCTCCCACCGGCACCAGATTCCTGCAATGCGTAAGCAGCATCTATAGCGCGTGCCCACTCTTTCTCCCGCTGATAAATCTCAAGCAAAGCACGCCTTGCCTGGAGTGAATACTGTCCAGCAACTAGCAGATTGAATGTTTCCTCGGCTCTATCAAGCAATCCTGCTTTGAGATAATCTTGGCCAAGCTCAAACATGGCTTGTGTTTGCTGCTCCAACGGCATATCTGGGCGAGACAAGAGATTTTGATGAACCCGAATGGCGCGTTCAGTTTCTCCACGACGACGAAATAAATTACCCAATGCAAAGTGTAAGTCTATCGTTTCAGGATCAAGTTTAACAATCTCAATGAAGGCATCAATCGCTTTATCATGCTGATCATTCAGCAAAAAATTTAAGCCTTTAAAATACCCCTGAGGCAAGCTGCGTGATTCAGATAACAATTGACGAATGTCAACTCGAGCAGCAATCCAGCCTAAAGAAAAAAATAGGGGAATCCCCAGTAACAACCAAATTTCAAATTCCATTTTTATTCTTTTCGCGTATATAAATCAAGTAGTTCGAATGCTATCAACTTGTCTTACGTTCACGTCAGTGGCTTGAGCCGCAACGCGTTCTTTCTCAATTTCAGCGATCGTCTTTTTATGATTTGAAATATCTTTTCGATGGCGAAACACAATCGGAACCATCGCAAGCACGCCGAGCGCGGCACCTATTGCAAAGAATACTAATAACAATATGACTAGCGGTGCAGATTGCGCATAACCCCAAAAATACTGCAAAGTGACAATCTGATCATTTTTCAAAGCAAACCCGAAAAATAATACAAATAAGATCATCCCTACAATTCTTGAAACAATTTTCATATCAATACCTTAAATTTATCTAAACGAATAACACACCATTAACTTTATCATTAATAAATTAATAATCGACACATAAAATCCGTATAAAACTCGCAGAAAATAAACAAAATTGTACGTGAAAAAAAACGGCATATCGGAAATCCGTTATGCCGCCTTCATTTGTTACATCAGATGCACGCCACCATTTAATCATCCAAGATAGGCTGCCCAACCATGGCATCCACTCTTTCCCGTAACTCTTTGCCCGGTTTGAAGTGAGGTACCCGTTTTTCGGGGACCATCACTTTATCTCCAGATTTAGGGTTACGACCAATTCGTGGTGGACGACTATTTAACGAAAAACTGCCAAAACCACGAATCTCAATACGTTGACCAACTGCCAAGGCAGATGACATCGCGTCAAGTATGGTCTTGACAGCGACATCCACATCTTTACCAACCAGTTGTGGATATCGCTCCGCCAGACGGGCAATCAGCTCCGACTTCGTCATAGTTTTTGAAACATCGAAAACCTCAATGACTTAGTTTTTGCTTAGTTCTTGTTTTCGAGCTTTGCTTTCAACAATGCGCCCAAACTAGTTGTGCCTGACGCTGCGTTTGAATCAACAGCGGTAGACATTTTCTGCATGGCTTCTTGTGTCTCAGCGGAATCTTTTGCCTTGATAGACAATTGAATACCACGTGCTTTACGATCGATGTTCAAGACCAATGCTTCAACGGAATCGCCAACTTTCAGGTGGGTACCAGCATCTTCTACGCGGTCGCGGGAGATTTCTGATGCACGCAAGTAGCCTTCAACTTCGTCAGCCAATTGGATCACTGCGCCTTTAGCTTCAACAGATTTCACTGTACCAACTACGATCGCACCTTTGTCGTTCATTGCACAATAGTTGTTGAATGGATCGCCTTCGAGTTGCTTAACGCCCAGGGAAACGCGCTCACGCTCAACATCGATAGCCAGAACGATGGCTTCCAGTTCATCGCCCTTCTTGAAGCGACGTACGGCTTCTTCGCCTGTTTCGTTCCAAGACAAGTCAGACAAATGCACCAGACCGTCGATGTTACCTGACAGACCAATAAATACGCCAAAATCAGTGATGGATTTGATTGCGCCGCGAACTTTATCGCCTTTTTTGAAGTTCAGCGAGAAGTCATCCCAAGGATTAGCTTTACACTGCTTCATACCCAGGCTGATACGACGACGCTCTTCATCGATTTCCAGAACCATGACTTCAACTTCGTCGCCCAATTGAACAACTTTGTTTGGTGCCACGTTCTTGTTAGTCCAGTCCATTTCTGAAACGTGAACCAAACCTTCAATACCTTGCTCGACTTCAACGAATGCGCCGTAGTCAGTCAGGTTCGTGACTTTACCGAACAAACGGGTGTGTTGTGGGTAACGACGTGACAAACCTGTCCAAGGATCGTCGCCCAATTGTTTTACACCCAATGAAACACGGTTTTTCTCTTGATCAAACTTCAGAATCTTGGCAGTGATCTCTTGACCGACTGTCAACACTTCTGAAGGATGACGCACACGACGCCATGCCAGATCAGTGATATGCAACAAGCCATCAATGCCACCCAGATCAACGAATGCGCCATAGTCAGTGATGTTTTTAACAACACCAGTAACCACTGTGCCTTCTTTTAATGTTTCCATCAATTTTTGACGCTCTTCGCCCATCGATGCTTCAACTACTGCACGACGTGACAGGACAACGTTGTTACGCTTACGATCAAGCTTGATAACTTTGAATTCCAAAGTTTTGCCTTCGTACGGCGTTGTATCTTTTACTGGACGTGTATCGACCAATGAACCCGGCAAGAAAGCCCGAATACCATTTGTCAAGACAGTCAAACCGCCTTTGACTTTGCCATTGACAGTACCAATGACCATTTCGCCAGATTCCAGCGCTTTTTCCAACGCCAACCATGAGGCCAAACGTTTTGCTTTGTCGCGGGACAAAATAGTGTCGCCGAAACCGTTTTCCAGCGAATCAATCGCTACGGAAACGAAATCGCCAATGTTAACTTCCAGTTCACCCTGGTCGTTTTTGAATTCTTCAACAGGAATAAAGGCTTCAGATTTGAGGCCAGCGTTCACGATCACGAAGTTGTGGTCGATACGAACGACTTCAGCAGAAATCACTTCACCGGAACGCATATCTTGGCGTGACAGGGATTCTTCGAATAAAGCTGCGAAGCTATCTGCACCGGTTGCGAAATCTTGGGACATGAAAACAGTAGACATAAATATTCACGAGTTAGCCGGAATAGTGCAAATGCGCCATTTACCGGGTTAAGTTAAACAAACCCGTACAAGCTTTGCGCCTGCACGAGAACATTTTTTCGACCATAAAAAAACGTAAGATCAGGTCGAAAAGTTTATTGCCTTGGCATATAAATTGAGAACGATTTGCACAGCCTCATCGACCGTCATCTCTGATGTATCCAGAATATAAGCCCCTGGCGCTGGCTTGAGAGGGGCGCTAGCTCGGGCGCTATCCCGTGCATCGCGTTCAGTCAAATCTTTTACCAAGTCTTTCATATTAGCAGAAAAACCCTTTTCAATCAATTGCTTATATCGGCGATCCGCACGCGCCTCCACACTTGCCGTTAAATACACTTTTTGAATTGCATCCGGGAAAATAACCGTTCCCATATCTCGTCCGTCGGCCACTAATCCCGGAGTAGTACGAAAAGCAATTTGCAGATCAACCAATGCCTGGCGCACTTTTGGCAATACAGCGATTTTGGACGCCGCCACACCAATCGCTTCTGCACGCACAGTATCGGTAACATCCTCGCCATCCAGAAAGACATGTCCTTTTGAAAACAAACAAGGCAATACACGCGCCAACGCGGCCAATACCTCTTCATTATCCATTGGTATGTCGCGCCTTATTGCTGACAAGGCCGTTAAACGATACAAAGCGCCCGAATCGAGATAATGAAAACCCAGTTGCTTGGCGACTCTATGCGCCACCGTTCCTTTGCCCGATGCAGTGGGGCCATCGATCGTAATAACAGGAAAATTCAAAATAACTCCTTGTGATTAATTTTGGCAAACGCCTCAAAATAATCCGGGAAAGTTTTCGCCACGCATTTTGGGTCGTTGATGCGCATTGCCGCGCCGCGTCTGGCTGCGCCATCCAAGGTCGCCAATGAGAAACACATCGCCATCCTGTGATCATCATACGTGTCGATAGTCGCCGGGAGAATTATCGCCGGTGGCGTTACCGTCATATAGTCTGCGCCCTCTTCTACGGTTGCGCCGAGCTTACGTAATTCGGTTGCCATGGCGCTGATTCTATCGGTTTCTTTCACCCGCCAGCTGGCGATATTGCGCAATACTGTCGTGCCGTTGGCATATAGCGCGGCGACCGCAATCGTCATAGCCGCGTCAGGGATATGATTAAAATCCATATCGATTGCCTGCAATGCACCGTTAGATTTTGCCTCTATCCAATTATCCCCACGCGTGATGGTTGCGCCCATTTTTTCCAGCGCTTCCGCAAAGCGGACATCACCCTGGATGCTATTAAGGCCGACGCCTTCGACTCGAATCGGGCCGCCGGCAATCGCGCCAGCCGCCAAGAAATAGGAAGCAGAAGACGCGTCCCCTTCAACATGAATTAAGCCCGGCGACACATAATGCTGCCCGGCTTTAACCGTGAACGCCTGCCAACCGTCCCGCTCTACTGTCACGCCAAAACGCTGCATCAGATTCAGGGTAATTTCTATGTATGGCTTGGAAATCAGCTCGCCGATTACCTCGATCACAACGTCATGATGTTGCGCCCTCAAAGGCGCGGTCATCAGCAAGGCGGTCAGAAATTGGCTGGACACATTGCCTTTGACCTGCATGCGCTGCGCATGCAGATGTCCGCGACGGATATGCAAGGGAGGAAAGCCCGGATTGCCGGTATACGTAATTTGCGCACCAACCGCATTTAATGCATCGACCAGATCGCCAATCGGTCTTTCATGCATGCGTGCCACGCCATGCAAGGTGTAATCACCGCCCAGCACCGCTAACGCTGCCACAAGTGGCCGTATTGCGGTCCCTGCGTTCCCCATGAATAGATCGGCCTGATGCGTGGGGAATGCCCCATTAACACCCTGCACTGTGTAGTGCTGACTAGAGCCTTCTTGTGTCCAATGTACGCCCAACGCATGCAAGGCATTCAGCATCACCAAGGTATCGTCCGATGCCAGCAAATCCAGGATTTGCGTACGCCCTTCAGCTAACGCTGCCAGCAACAAAATGCGATTGGAAATGCTCTTGGATCCGGGCAAGCGCACGCATCCCTGCACCTGCACGACCGGGTGCAAATCGATATAGTGCGGATAATGTTTATTATGCTGATTCATGTTTACTCATTGTTAAGCAAGGTAGTGAAAATGGCGCTGAAGAAACTCACTGATTCGAATATTGAATTCAATCGCCGCCATCCTTATTCTGTTTTTCTGCCGACTCTATGGCGCTGATCCAATTATGTCGCGCCTTCTGCGCATTGGTGTAAATATCCTCAATCGCCTGCGCATCGGCATTATGTAAATGATGGCGCAGGCGCACCAGCTGCGCGGTATAAGAATCAAGCTCCTGCAACATGGCCGTGCGATTAGCGAGGGTAATATCACGCCACATTTCAGGCGATGACCCTGCGATGCGGGTAAAGTCGCGAAAACCACTGGCAGCATATTGGAAGAGTCTATCCGCATGCGGCTTTCTGGCAATATCATCGACCAAAGCGTAGGCCAGCAAATGTGGCAAATGGCTGACAGAGGCAAACACAGCATCATGTTCAGCCGGACTCAAATAATGAATCAAGGCACCGCATTGCTGCCACGCGCTCGCCACCACAGCGACATCGGCATCGGTATTTTCTGGTAAGCGCGTGATGACTGTCTTCTTGCCGGCATAGAGGTCAGCCAGAGCGGCGTCGGGTCCATTTAGCTCGCGGCCGGCAATAGGATGCGCTGGCACAAATTGCGCCAACTTCTCTTTCATGACTTGTCGCGCCGCAGTCACGACATCGCTCTTGGTGCTGCCTGCATCAGTAACAATGGTGCCTGGCTGCAAATACGGCTGTATCGAGGATAAAATGGCAGCGGTCTGGGCGACGGGTGCCGCGATCAAGATGAGCTCGGCGTCACGTACTGCCGCCTCTACCGAAACGGCGATCTCATCAATGATACCTAGCTGCTGCGCCCGCTGCAACGACGCCAAACTCCGGCCAACGCCAACAACAGTTTGCACCGCAGCTACTTTTTTCAGAGCCAACGCAAACGAGCCGCCTATCAAGCCGACCCCGAAGATCGCGATACGCTTGAAACTTTGCGGCTTTTTGGTTACTGCATTTCCCATCCGAACACCATTCAATATTTTTTCAAATCAGGAATCAACAGCGCAATACCCGTGCGGGTCTTCAGACACTTTAGCGCCAGAAGGCGCATGGATGCTGCGCGTTCTATTTTCAATTAAATTCAATTCAAACAAATTCAACTGAAGGCAATTGACTTTACAGCGTGCAGGGATAGGAGCCAAGTATCTTAAAGAAGGCTGCATTGTCATTAAGTTCTGCCATCGCTGCTGCCACTTTGGGATCCATGACATGGCCCTCGACGTCAACATAAAAATAATATTCCCAGTTGCCGGTGCGTGCCGGACGCGATTCAAAGCGCGTCATGGAAACACTGTGCTTGGATAACGGTGCGAGCAAGTTGTACACTGCGCCCGCTTTGTTCGGCACCGCGAGTACCAAAGAAGTTTGATCCTTGCCGCTAGGGGTCGTTTGCAATCGACCGATCACGGCAAAACGGGTGCGATTGTGCGGATCATCCTGAATATGCGCGCTGACAATCCCAAGATTGTATTGGTGTCCAGCGATTTCGCTGGCGATCGCCGCTACACTAAAATCATTACTGGCCATGCGCGCAGCCTCCGCATTGGAAGCGACAGCCTGACGTTCGATATGCGGAAAATGTTGATTCAGCCAGGCCTGACATTGTGCCAATGCCTGCGAATGCGCGCAAATGCGCGATACGCCGTCCATATTGCCCGACTTGCTCATCAAACTGTGCTGCACAGGGATCGCCAATTCACCGCTGATCGCGAGACTGGTTTGCAGCAACAGATCGAGGGTACGGTTGATTGCGCCTTCAGAAGAATTTTCGATCGGCACCACGCCAAAATCAGCAGTTCCCGCTTCTGTGGCACGAAATACCTCATCGATAGAAACGCAAGGCATGGCTTGAATCGCGTGACCAAATTGCTGGTACACGGCCTGCTCGCTAAAGGTGCCGACAGGACCCAGAAAAGCCACGACCACCCGGCGCTCCAAGGCACGGCAAGCCGACATGATCTCGCGAAAAATAAGTTGCACATCATCGCTATTGAGCGGGCCAGGATTGCGCTCTGCCACACTACGTAATACCTGCGCTTCGCGCTCAGGGCGAAACACAGGTGCATTGGTTTCGGCTTTAACGTGACCAACCGCCTCTGCCACGCGCGCGCGCTGGTTCAGCAAATCGAGTATCTGTGCGTCGATAGCGTCAATCTGGTGACGCAAGGGGAGTAATTTATTATCGCTCATAAGTACCTAAAAACCGTTGTTGTATCACACTAAGGAGCCGGCAACGCCAGCCCTTCCGCGCAGACCTTCCTCAGTTTCCACCAAGCTTTTGACTTGGCTCGCTAGCGTCACGGTTTCCAGGTGATGGTGTTGTACCATGCGAAGAAAGGGCTAACAATAAAAGAAACGAGATATTGTTCGTGTACTACTTAATTACCCAACTCAATGCGAGCTGGCAAACTCTTGCATGTAAGCGATGAGCGCTTGCACGCCTTCAACCGGCATTGCATTGTAGATAGAGGCTCGCATGCCACCTACCGATTTATGCCCTTTCAACTGCAATAATCCTCGTGCTTTCGCAGCGACCAGAAACTCTGCATTGAACTCTTCATTTTTAAGAAAAAACGGCACATTCATACGTGATCGACAATCTTTAGCGATACGGTTTTCGTAAAAATCGCTGGCATCCAGATAATCGTAAAGCAGTGCAGCTTTGGCGATATTTTTTTGTTCCATCGCCGCCACACCACCCTGCCGCTTGAGCCACTGAAACACCAGGCCAGCAATATAAATCGCGTAAGTCGGTGGTGTGTTGTACATGGAGTCATTGTCGGAGACGATCTTCCAGTCAAACGCAGAGGGACAGCAAGGCAAAGCATGGCCCAATAGATCTTCACGCACGATGACTATCGTCAAACCGGCCGGACCGATATTTTTTTGCGCACCACCAAATATCACTCCATATTTGGAGACATCAATAACGCGCGACAAAATGTGCGAGGACATATCGGCGACGATCGGTGCATCGCCCGTATCGAAGCCCACGTCCGGAGTGAATTGGTATTCAACGCCATCGATGGTTTCGTTGGTACAAAGATGAACATACGCTGCATCTTTCGACAAGTGCCAGCTATCACGCGCCGGTACTGCTGTGAACCCGATAGATTCAGCTGAAGCGGCAATATTCACCTTGCCATACTTCTGCGCTTCCTTGATCGACTTACCCGTCCACGATCCGGTATGGATAAAATCAGCGGTCGCAGGCTGTGGCTTGCGCCCCATCAAATTCATCGGGACGATCGCATTTTCGCCCAATCCGCCGCCTTGTAAAAACAGAATTTTATAGTTTTCAGGCACCGCCAGCAGCTCGCGCAAATCGCTTTGCGCCGCTGCGATAATGGACATGAATTCCGGCCCGCGATGGCTCATTTCCATCACCGACATACCGCTGCCGTGCCAATCCAGCATTTCTGCTGCGGCCTGTTGCAATACTTCTTTGGGGAGCACGGCAGGACCGGCGGAGAAGTTATAAATCGTGCTCATCATATCTATTTTGTAGGGCGGGTTGTTACCCGCCATCGGTTCGATTAAAAACGGCGGGTTATAACCCGCCCTACATCACGCTATTACTTATTACTCAGCTGCTCCGCTCTCTTGATCATCATTTGCCGCCGCATCTGCATCAGCACCAGAATCTGCGGCATCCACATCAACATCGGTTTCAACGATACGCTGTAAGCCGGACAATTTAGTTCCGTCTTCCACTGCGATGAGCGTCACACCTTGCGTTGCTCGACCCATTTCGCGAATCTCAGCCACGCGGGTGCGTATCAGCACGCCACCGGTAGTGATCAACATAATTTCATCGGCAGAATCAACCAAAGTAGCGGCAACAACTTTGCCATTCCGCTCGGAAGTCTGAATCGCGATCATGCCCTTGGTGCCACGACCGTGGCGCGTATATTCGGCGATAGGCGTACGCTTGCCATAACCATTTTCAGTGGCAGTCAAAACTGATTGCTGCTCGTTTTCGGCGACCAGCAAGGCGATGACTTGCTGACCTTCTTCCAGATTCATACCGCGCACACCGCGCGCAGTACGGCCCATAGGACGCACATCATTTTCATCAAAGCGCACTGCCTTGCCTGAATCAGAAAACAACATGACATCGTGCTTACCATCAGTCAACGCAGCACCGATCAGGAAATCACCTTCGTCCAAAGCGACAGCTATGATACCGGCCTTGCGTGGGTTGCTGAAATCATTCAGCGGTGATTTTTTTACTGTACCTAAACTGGTTGCCATGAAGATGTAATGATCTTCAGGGAAAGTACGATTATCGCCAGACAAAGGCAGGATCACCGTGATTTTTTCGCCATCCAACAGCGGGAACATATTCACGATAGGCTTGCCGCGTGAATTGCGCGAACCCTGTGGCACTTCCCATACTTTCAACCAGTACAAACGACCGCGATTACTAAAACACAAAATGTAATCATGGGTATTGGCCACGAATAATTGCTCGATCCAGTCGTCGTCCTTAGTTGCCATCGCCTGCTTGCCACGACCGCCGCGCTTCTGTGCACGATATTCAGAGACTGGCTGTGATTTCATGTAGCCAGTGTGCGACAAGGTGACCACCATATCTAACGGCGTAATTAAATCTTCAGTTTCCAGTTCAGTCGCGTTATGAACAATTTCAGAGCGACGTACATCTTTGTTGCCTGCGCCGTATTCGTTCATACATACAGTCAATTCATCGGTGATGATGACGGTAACGCGTTCTGGCTTGGACAAGATATCCAGCAGATCGGCGATTTCAGACATGACTTCTTTGTATTCGTTGACGATCTTGTCTTGCTCCAGACCAGTCAAACGTTGCAAACGCATTTGCAAGATTTCTTGCGCTTGGTCGTCAGACAGTTTGTACAAACCATCTTTTTGGATACCGTAATGCTTAGGCAAATTCTCTGGACGGAAAGCGTCAATACCAGCCGGATTATCGGCCGCGGTACGCATTAACATCTCACGCACCATCGAGCTATCCCAAGGGCGATTCATCAACTCTATCTTCGCCAACGGAGGTGATGGAGCCGCTTTGATGATGGCGATGAAATCATCAATATTCGCCAGCGCAACCGCCAGACCTTCCAACACATGGCCACGCTCGCGCGCCTTGCGCAATTCAAATACGGTACGGCGTGTGACCACTTCGCGGCGGTGCGACAAGAAGCATTCCAGCATCTGCTTCAAGTTCAGCAACTTAGGCTGGCCGTTCACCAGCGCAACCATATTCATACCGAAGGTATCTTGCAACTGCGTCTGCTTGTAGAGATTATTCAAGACGACTTCAGGCACTTCACCGCGTTTAAGTTCGATGACAACGCGCATACCCGATTTATCGGATTCATCGCGAATATCAGAAATACCCTCTAGCTTTTTGTCGCGTACATTTTCAGCAATGCGCTCCAGCAAGGATTTTTTATTAACTTGGTAAGGCAGCTCATCGACGATGATCGCCGTGCGACCTTCTTTGCCATATTCTTCAAAATGCGTCTTGGCACGCATCACAACGCGACCGCGGCCCGTGCGATAACCGTCACGCACACCGGAGACGCCATAAATAATACCGGCGGTCGGGAAGTCAGGCGCCGGGATGATTTCGATCAATTCATCAATCGTGCAATCCTGGTTACGCAGCACATGCAATGCGCCATTAATGACTTCGGTAATATTGTGTGGCGGGATATTGGTTGCCATACCAACCGCGATACCCGATGCGCCATTGATCAGCAAATTGGGGATGCGAGTCGGCAAAACTGACGGCTCTTTTTCTTTGCCGTCGTAGTTCGGCACGAAATCGACGGTTTCTTTTTCGATATCAGCCAGAATTTCATTGGCGATCTTATCCAAACGACACTCGGTGTAACGCATCGCAGCAGCATTATCACCATCGACCGAACCAAAGTTACCCTGACCATCGACCAAGGTATAACGCAGAGAAAAATCTTGCGCCATCCGCACCAAGGTATCGTAAATCGAGGCATCGCCGTGGGGATGATACTTACCCATGGTCTCTCCGACTACGCGAGCGCACTTGACGAACGGACGGTTGTAGACATTGTTCATTTCATGCATCGCGAATAAAACGCGTCTGTGCACAGGCTTTAAACCATCGCGTACATCAGGCAAAGCGCGACCAACAATGACGCTCATGGCGTAATCGAGGTAGCTCTTGCGCATTTCTTCCTCAAGGGAAATCGGGAGTGTTTCTTTAGCGAATTGATCCATTGGCAGGCCGGCAAATGTAAAGCTTGGTTAATAATAACGAATCAACAATCGGTGTAAGGTAGTGACCCACTTCCAATTGAAATCGTGCACAAAAAAACACATTTTTGAATGACCTCCAAAAAATGTATTCTGTGACAAGCATTTTCTAACGATTAGCCTAAGATTCTAGCACGCCTGACCTGCACCAACACCGTTTTTACCGTGACTGGCGTAAGCCAAGTGTCATCTGAATGACAGCCTAATTTAAGACATCCGTGATGTAATCAATCCCTAACATCTATAAAAATGAAATCCCATCATAAAAACGGAGACACAACATGACACAAAAAATCGCTTTTGCCTGCCTGGTGATGAGCTTTGCCCTACCCGTCTTTGCCCAAACCGACGTACACGCAACTACACCTACCAGCGCCTACACTCAAGATGCTCGGGGCAATATCGCAAGAAACGGCTTTGGCCTTTGCTGGCGCGCAGGTTACTGGACACCAGCCGACTCAGTACCAGGTTGCGATGGAGAACTACTTATGCCAATTGCAAAGACAATCACACCTGAAGTAGTTTCCGCCGCAACGCCAATGACACCAATATTGACTCCAGCGCCAAAACCTACGGCACCAAAACGTTGCGACTTCGCCATCACACTTCAAAGCGACGAGACATTCGATTTCCATAAAACACTTCTAAAAAATGGCGCAAAGCAAAGAATTGATAAGGACGTCATGGAAAAATTAGCTACATGCGCCAAACTTGATCTTGTCATTGTGACTGGCCATACGGATCTTATCGGCGATCACAAATACAATCAAAAATTATCCGAAAAACGTGCCGATGCTGTTGCATCCTACTTGGCAGGCAAAGGCGTTTCTGCGCCCATCGACACTATGGGAATGGGGAAGACCCAACAAATTAAATTCTGCGATGAAAAACTTTCACAAACAAAATTATTCGATTGCCTTGCACCAAATCGCCGCGTGGTGATAGAGGGTCGAGGAATAGCAAAGTAGACAAAAAACATATACTCATAGCTACAATCCTGACGTTTGTTGTGAGAAAACGACATAATTCACACAATGTTACTTTTACCAATTTATTAGATAAAGCTCAGCTATAAACCTTATGGCAAGATAATTGGGTGGAATATCTTTTTCATAATGAGATGTTCGGATGCGAGAAGTCTTGTACGTAACTATACGTAATGGTCTTGTCATCAAGCGCATGGTAGTATTCGTAACTTATGCAGTCTTTTGCGCAGTTCATCTGCGGTAAACTTAACCGAGAAGAAAAACATGAAAATTTTAGTCAAACTCGTTATCGCAGCGTCAGCCGTTGCAGCTTTGTCAGCTTCAGCACAAACAGTCACAGATATTAAGGCAAGGGCACCTCACAGCGCTTATGTTCAAGATGGCCGCGGTGTAATTGCGCGCGATGCGTTTGGTCTTTGCTGGCGCACTGGATACTGGACACCTGCTGATTCTGACGCAGTTGTTGGTTGCGACGGCGTGGTTGAAAAAGTTGCTCCGCCAGCGCCAGTTGCACCAGCGCCAGTTGCAGCTCCAGTTGTAGCGCCAAAACCAGTTGCACCTCCAGCACCAACTTCTGAAAAAGTGACGTTCGCCGCCGATGCGTTCTTTGATTTTGACAAAGCGGTTTTGAAACCAGATGCCAAAGTTAAATTGGATGACATGGCGTCTAAATTAAAAGGCATTAACCTGGAAGTGGTAATCGCAGTTGGCCATACTGACGCCGTTGGTTCCGACGAATACAACCAAAAATTATCAGTAAAACGTGCTGAAGCTGTAAAAGCATATCTGGTAAGCAATGGCGGTATTGAAAACAATCGTGTTTACACCGAAGGCAAAGGCAAAAAACAGCCTGTTGCAGATAATAAAACAGCAGATGGTCGCGCTCAAAACCGTCGCGTAGAAATCGAAGTTGTTGGTACGCGCACTGTGAAGTAATAATTTCAACAAGTATTATTTACTTATTGAAAAACCCCGCCTCGGCGGGGTTTTTTATTGACGGGAAAAGAATAAATATCCTAAAATAACTTACTTATTTGTACCGCCATACCAACTCACGACCAAACATATGAATACATTGAATGCCGACCCTTCAGAAATCAAAAAATTTAGTGATTTGGCTCACAGATGGTGGGACAAGACTTCTGAATTTCGCCCGCTGCACGAAATTAATCCTCTCCGCTTAGAGTGGATCAATAATCGTGTTAACTTAACTGGTAAAAATGTCCTAGATATAGGTTGCGGGGGCGGCATTCTGGCAGAATCAATGGCTAGAAAAGGCGCCAATGTCACTGGAATAGATCTATCAGAAAAAGCACTCAAAGTAGCGGATCTGCATGGTCTAGAATCGGGTATCAACGTCCGGTATAAAAAAATTGCGGCAGAAGAAATGGCCTCTGAGGAAGCTGAAAAATACGACGTTGTGACCTGCATGGAGATGCTGGAGCATGTGCCAAATCCAGCGTCTATTATTCGCGCATGTTATTCACTAGTAAAACCAGGTGGACATGTGTTTTTCTCAACCTTAAATCGAAATGTAAAATCCTATCTTTTTGCCATCATAGGAGCTGAATATGTTTTACAGCTATTACCAAAAGGGACGCATGATTACGCAAAATTCATTACTCCAGCCGAACTATCACAAGCCATACGCAATGCTGGCCTGCAAGTCGAATCACTTCGCGGTATGAGCTACAACCCAATTAGTAAAATTTACTCCTTAAACCAAGATACCAGCGTCAACTATCTAGTCGCGACCATCCGGCCATCCTAAAGAATTCAAATATTTCAAATATTTCAAATCGCCACCTTGATGCTGAATATCAATATAGCTAGCAGCCGACATATGCAAGTACCACAAGCAATACTGTTTGACCTTGACGGCACACTGGCTGACACAGCGCCAGATCTGGCCGCAGCACTAAATTTTATGCGAGAAAGTCGCAATCTACCCACTGCACCTTACTTAAGCTTACGTCCGTTTGCTTCAGCTGGTGCGCGTGGCTTACTCGCGGCCGGATTTAAGATCACTCCAGAACATTCTGACTATGAGGCAATGCGAATCGAATTTTTGAATAACTATGAATCGGCTATTGCCGAAAAAAGTCAGCTCTTTACCCACGTTAACATCTTGCTTGATGGAATAAGTACACTTGGCCTTCCTTGGGGTATTGTGACCAATAAAGCTGAACGCTTCACCACACCGCTTATCCCTTTGCTTGGTCTACAGAATGCAGCATGCATCATCTCTGGCGATACCACAGCACATGCCAAGCCTCATCCAGAGCCCCTGCTAGAGGCCGCACGCCGCATTCAGATAGTGCCGCAGCGCTGCTGGTACATAGGAGACGATCTACGCGACATTCAAGCAGGGCAAGCAGCTGGCATGCAAACAATCGCCGCTGCCTGGGGCTATTGTGGCGCAACAGAGCCGACCAATTGGAACGCCAGTGCTGTACTCGACACGCCGCTAGAATTGTTGGAGCTTATCCGCGCCAAACATTTACAAACTACCACTACTTAAAACTAGAGAGCACTACCCTGACTATTGGAGTATACTCAAACCCGTTTTGGGGACGACCTGGTTTCGACAGGGGTTGCAAAGCAGCGCAGGGCATACCGAGGCCTGACTACCTCGTAAATACAATCAGAAATATATAACTGCAAACGATAACTCGTACGCATTAGCAGCTTAATCGCTTGCTAACTCTACACCGCTTCTTCCCTAGGGCGGGCTGGCAACAGTAGTAGAGTCATTCATAGGGAATCGTCTTGGGTCGGGTTACTTGGCTCAGGATTAAATAATAGGTAACTAGTTTTTACGCAGCGTGTGCGTTCGCGTCGTAAAGATTAAATTAAATAACAGCACTAAGTATGTAGAACTGTCTGTAGAGTGCTTCTGGACGCGGGTTCGATTCCCGCCGTCTCCACCAAATTACTGCATTTGCTTGACGCAGATTGAATTAAACCCCTTCACTTCCACAGTGCAAGGGGTTTTTTTTCGCCTGTGGTTGCCGTTGATTGAACTCCGTCTCCGATACTAAAATACAAAAACTATCGCACTCGCTCGAATGTAGGCAGTTATTATTATGAAAATCAATAAAATACCTGGCACAACTCTCCTCTCCATCAAAAACGAAACAAATGATGGCAAGAAGCACCTGGACGATGGCGGCGACCGCACCGCAATTTAAGGGTTCGGATTTTTTCCAAAGCTTTTTTATTGCAAAAAATAATAAATTGTGAATTAAAATTATTAGGAGCGAAAGAATGACTACAGATTCAAGGACTCAAACTGGATCTTTAAGCAGCGTGATATCAACACTCCAAAACCTAACGGAAACCATATTAAAACTAAGTTGCCGGCACTTGATCACATCACGCTATTAAAGTCCGTAAAAAATCTGCAGAAACCACACAGTATGAGAAAGTAACTTTGAATTTCGACTACCACACGCTCACGCTCTTATGTAACGGCCACCCTGCCTGGCGCTTGTTACGTTCAGACCATGCACCGCTGGTGGCGAGTTTTTTGCAGCGGGTTTTTATTGTGCCCAATGTGCGGGTCATGGCACAGGCAGATCTGGAGGCAGCGCTGGAAGATGCATTATTTTCCCTGCGCGAGCGCGAGCATGTTGGGGCAAAGGCCTTTCCGAAACCTGCGCTGGACTACTTAAATGATTGGGCGGCACCAGACAAAGCGTGGTTACGCAAATTTTATCGCCCCGGATCTGATGAAGCGCAATTTGATCTCACTCCTGCTACGGAAAAAGCGATTAGCTGGTTAAGCACGCTCACTGAGCGCAGTTTTGTCGGCACTGAATCGCGTTTGCTCACTTTGTTTGAGCTGCTCAAACAAATGCGACAAGGGAGCGAAACCAATCCGCAAACACGCCTGGCAGAACTACATCAACAGCGTGAGCAGATCGAGCTTGAAATTGCCAGAGTAGAGGCTGGGGATATTCCACTCCTGGACGAAACAGCCTTGAAAGACCGCTTTCAACAATTCAACGCAATGGCGCGGGATTTGTTGACCGATTTTCGCGAAGTCGAACATAATTTTCGTGGCCTCGATAGACGCGTGCGCGAGCGTATCGCACTTTGGGAAGGTGCAAAAGGCAGCCTGCTAGAAGAAATCATGGGCGAACGCGATGCCATTGCCGATTCTGACCAAGGCCGCAGTTTTCGCGCCTTCTGGGATTTTTTAATGTCCAGCAGCCGCCAGGAAGAACTCACTGCACTGCTGGAACACGTCCTCAATTTAGCACCGATCGCGGCACTCAAACCAGATGCGCGTACCCGCCGCGTGCATTACGATTGGCTAGAAGCAGGTGAAAACACCCAGCGCACCGTTGCCTTATTGTCGCAGCAACTCAGACGTTTTTTAGACGATCAGGCCTGGCTGGAAAATCGCCGCATCATGGACATTTTGCATGGTATCGAAGCAAAAGCGTTGGCACTGCGTAACACGCAACCATCGGGCGTCGTCATGAACATAGACGATACCGCCGCCGAGATAGAATTACCCCTGGAACGGCCGCTCTACACGCCGGCGATCAAAACTATCCTGTCCAACATTGCCCTGGTATCCGGTGAGTTCGATGAGACAACAGACGCGATAGCAGCAATGCAATCGCTGTATGCGCAAGTGATCATCGATAAGACAATCTTGACGCGACATATCCGCCAAGCCTTGCAAGAACGCAGCCAAATCAGCTTGGCTGAGTTATGCCAGAGTCAGCCGCTACAACATGGATTGGCAGAACTGGTCGCCTATTTGCAATTGGCCAGTGACTCGTTTAAGAGCGTAGTCGATGAAGAAACCCGAGACAGCATCAGCTGGCAACGACAAGATGTGGATGGCCAGATTCATACCAAGCATGCGCATTTACCGCGCGTCATATTTGTACGGTAGAGCAGACTATAATAGCTAAAAAAGCACCTGGCCCAGAGCGCACTATCCATGCGGGTTTCAAGCACGATAGGCTGGAAACCCGCATGGATAGTGGGTTCTGGGCCTGCTCTATTATCAATTTTTTAAATACCATGTAAATCAAACGTTCCCACCAAAGATTGAAGATCAAGATGCCATTATCAGAAAGTGCCGCAGACAATACCGCCAGCAATGACTTGTCGACGCTCGTCATCTTGCTGCTAAAAGGTGTGATCTACCAAGATGCCGATGTCACTCTGTGGAATGCCCTAATCCTGCTGCAAGCGCGGGTGCGCGACTACGTTAGCGTGCTCGGTTTAGAGCTAGTGCTAGACGAAGCAGAAGCCTATGCCTTCTTGCGATCACGGCCGAGCGATCAGGAAACTGACGACGCTGCAGTCAAACTGCCAAGGCTGATGGTCAGGCGACCGCTGTCGTTTCCTATAAGCTTATTGCTGGCGCTGTTACGTAAAAAACTTGCCGAATTCGATGCCAGCGGTGGCGACACCAGGCTAGTGTTATCACGCGATGAGATCGTCGAATTAATCCGGGTATTTCTGCCAGAAACCAGTAATGAAGCCAAACTCATGGACCAGATCGAAACGCATTTAAACAAGATCGTAGAGCTGGGATTTTTGCGTAAATTGAAAGTGGCCGCCGGACAAACCAGCATGTTCGAAGTACGCCGCATTCTCAAGGCCTTTGTCGATGCGCAATGGTTGGCACAATTCGACACGCGGCTGGCAAGCTATCAGGCACAACTTTCATCAAACCAGACGCAAAGCCAGGCAGGCAACTTTGATGACTAAGTCCACCAACATCGAAGAAGCGCAAACCCTTAATATGGATTTTTCAGCGGATGAAGCACTCTCGGGTTTTCGTCTGCAACGCCTGGAAGTCTTCAATTGGGGCACATTCGATCAGCGTGTCTGGGCCTTGAATCTGGCAGGAAAAAACGCCCTGCTGACTGGCGATATTGGCTCGGGCAAATCGACTCTGGTCGATGCCGTCACTACCTTGTTGGTACCGGCCCATCGCATCGCCTATAACAAGGCTGCGGGTGCCGACAATAAAGAACGTTCACTGCGTTCTTACGTACTGGGACATTACAAATCAGAGCGCAACGACGTCCAAGGCAGCGCCAAGCCAGTGGCGCTACGCGACCATAATAATTACACCGTCATCCTCGGCGAGTTTCATAACGCTGGCTACGACCAAACAGTCACGTTGGCACAAGTGTTCTGGATGAAAGAGGCGCATGCTCAACCGGCGCGCTTCTATGTCGGGGCAGAACGCGGCATGACAATTGCCACCGACTTTGCCAACTTTGGCAGCGACATCAGCGCTTTACGTAAAAAATTGCGTGCTTCGGGTGCCGACATTTTTGATAGTTTCCCGCCTTACGGCGCCTGGTTCCGGCGTCGCTTCGGCATAGAAAACGAACAAGCCTTAGAACTTTTTCATCAGACGGTATCAATGAAATCGGTCGGTAACCTGACCGATTTTGTACGTAGCCACATGCTAGAAGCGTTTGAAGTCGCCCCGCGCATCACCGCACTGATCGGCCATTTTGATGATCTCAACCGGGCGCATGAAGCGGTCTTAAAAGCCAAGCATCAGGTACTGCAATTAACGCCACTCATGCAAGACTGCGATCGCCATACCGAGATCAGCCTGCACAGTGAAGCGCTACGCGGCTGTCGCGAAGCGCTCAAAGCGTATTACGCGACGCTTAAATTAGCGTTATTAGAAAAACGCATCACCGATTTAGTAGCAGAACGTGTGCGCCAGGAGAAACAGCTAGAACGCCTGGAGCAGCAGCAATATCAACAAAGGCAAGAAGAAGACGAACTCAAGCGCAACATCATCGAAAACGGTGGCGATAGAGTAGAACGCCTGACTGTCGAGATCAAACAAAAGACGCAAGAGCGGGAAAGCCGTGAACGCAAAGCGCACAGCTATGCCGAATTGTGCAAGGCTGTCAGCGAAGCCTACGCCAGCGATGAACACAACTTCAGCCAGCAGCGCCTGCGTTTTGCCAGCCTGGCCGAATCCGCACGTACGACAGAAGCGAATCTACAAAATAATCTGACCGAACATGGTGTAGATTTGCGTCAGGGCAAACAAGAACATGATGAACTCAGTGCTGAAATAACTAGCCTGAAAGCACGGCGCAGCAATATCCCCGCCGGCCAAATCGCCATGCGTGCGGCCATGTGTCTGGCACTCAATTTGGATGAGGCGCAGATGCCGTTTATCGGTGAACTGCTGCAAGTGCGTGAGGATGAGCACGCCTGGGAAGGCGCAGCCGAACGCGTACTGCGCAACTTTGGCCTGTCGCTACTGGTGCCGGACGCGCAGTACGCCGATGTCGCGCAATGGGTGGATAAAACCCAGTTGCGTGGACGCCTGGTGTACTTTCGTATCCGCCACCATTCACGTACTGAATCAGCCAATTTACATAAAGACTCGCTGGCACGCAAACTATCCATCAAGCCCGATTCTGTATTTTATGACTGGCTAGAACACGAGCTGGTACAACGTTTCGACATTGCATGCTGCGCAACGGCCGAGCAGTTCAGGCGCGAAACCCGCGCCATTACCCAAGCAGGACAAATCAAGGCGGCAGGCGAGCGCCACGAAAAAGATGACCGGCATCAACTCACTGATCGCAGCCGCTATGTGCTGGGCTGGACCAACATGGCAAAAATCGCCGCACTTGACACCAAAGCAAAAAAACTCGCTCTCAGCCTAGGTGAATTAAGCGCTCTCATGGGCAAAATCCTCGCCACCCAAAACCTGCTGAAAGAACGTATCACGACGCTCTCAAAATTGGATGTATATGCCGATTTTAGTGAAATAGACTGGCAATCTATTGCCTTGGAAATAGCGCAACTGACGGATGAAAAGCAGCGCCTGGAATCCGCCTCAGATGTCCTCTTGCAATTGACGTTACGCTTGCAGCACCTACGCGCAGAACTGGCAGCGACTGAAGTTAAACAAAAAGAAAAATCACAAGAACTGGGAG
>JACMRF010000119.1 GCA_014376575.1 Undibacterium sp. | reverse complement strand
GTTTCTGAAGAATAGATCGTACCCTTTGGATGTAGGCTGTAGGCAACCTTGTCTTGCACCATGGATTTGACAGGGTCATTAATAATGCCGAAAACGGTGGAGGAATCGAGATACATGGCCGCATTGCCCGAGATAAAGGCATTGCCCATATCAGCAAATAGATTACCAAGTATGCCGCCTCGCGTGGTGCTGTTGATCGCTTTTAAGACTTCTATCGCCTTGAGCCCAGCGGCATTGTTGATGGTGGGGCGCCAGTTTTTATCGAATACTTCGCCACCAAAGGCGTTGAAGTGCAGTAGCCATGCGTGCGTTATCTGGTGACCGCGCGCGCCTCGGCTGCAGAGCGGAATAATGTTGGGTTCGTGTTTGCGTATGAGTGGCAATAGCACGAGCAATTCATCATAATTAACGGGTGGCTTCCAATTGTGTTTTTGGAAGAGGTCGCTGCGGTAGGCGAGGATGCTGGTGTCTGTGCCTAGTGGCAATGCGAACAATTGGGCGTTAGGGCCATTTAGATATCCTTTGTCGCCACCGACTTTACCCGCCATCGTTAAGTAGGCGGGGACAAAATCATTAATGTCATCGATCTTGAGCCTACCTGATTTTTGTTCTTGGGATAAGTTGCTCAGGAGCTTGAGCGCGACAAATTCTGTCTTCCACGCGGCGAGCAGGATGATGAGGTCGTACTTACCTTGTTTTTTCTGTAATTCGGCCAACTGTATCGTGCGCATGTCTAAATAGGGCAGCGCATCAATCTCGATCGCGATGTTGTTCGTGATGGCGAATTGTTTAAGATTTTGTTTGACCAGTTCAAAGTGAGGTAGCGACGGGATCATTACCCTGAGCACGTGATCACCATTTTTGGCGTGCGCTGAGGCAGCGAAAGATGAGAGCCACGGCGCGATTGGTGCTAGCAGTAGTGTTTTAGCGGAGATGTTAAGCAGCTGGCGGCGTATCGATTTCATCAACGTACTCCATCATTTGAGTGTATCTGTTGGTCTTGCTGAATCCATTTTTACATCTATATCAACGGGAGAGCAATTGTTTTATGTCATCTGCTGATAAGGCCACGGTACGCAGCCAGCCTTGGTATATATCGCAGCCCAAGGTGGCCAGAGAGCGTAATTGTTCTTCAGTCTCTACCCCTTCAGCGATAACTTGCATGCCGAAATCATGGCCAAGTGTAGAAATCGCTTTGACGATGGCTCTGTCTTTGTGGTTGTCAGTGAGGCCACTGACAAAGCGTTGATCAATTTTAATGCGCTGAACAGGAAAATCGCGCAAATAAGTCAGTGAGGCATAGCCGGTACCAAAATCATCAATGCTGACACCGATGCCAAAAGCATGGAGTTGTTCCAGACAGGTTTTGGCGACTTCGGTATCTTGCATGATCATGGTTTCTGTGACTTCAATTTCTAGTCTTTGTGGCGCAATACCTGCCTGGCGTATCGTCTGAATGACAAAATCGACAAAGCCCGCCTGGAAAAATTGTAAGCTCGATACATTGACGCCAACGACAAAATCATCCGGCATGTTCCATTGCGCGACCGTGTTGCAGACATCGATCAATACCTGGTTGCCGATTTGAATAATCAAGCCCGATTCTTCCGCCGTTTTGATGAAATTTTTGGCAGGAATCAGGCCTTTACCAGGATGATCCCAGCGTAGCAGACTCTCTACACCACATAATTGATCTGTATCGACGCGATATTGCGGCTGATAGTAGGGGACGAAGCGAGACTCATTAATGGCAACGCGCATTTCTCGTTCCAGGCTGGTTTTTTTCTCAAGTTCAACGGCGATTTCTCTGGAGAAAACTGTATATTTATTTTTGCCTTTTTCTTTGCTGTGGTACATGGCAATGTCTGCCTGCTTCATCAGGACGTCAACACCAGGCAGACCATTTTCAGCAACCGAAATACCGATGCTGGTGGTGAGATAGTAGGTGTGCTGCCCGATGATCATTGGGGCATAAACCAGCGAGAGAATCCGGTTGGCAATCATGCGCAGATCAATATCCGAGTCAAGTTCTTCTACTAAAATGACGAATTCATCGCCGCCAAGACGGGCAATGAAATCTCTGCTTTTGACTGCGCAGCGAAGACGCTGTCCTATTTCTGTGAGAACCAGATCGCCTATGTCGTGACCAACAGAGTCATTGATGAATTTGAAACGATCAAGATCAAGAAAGAGCAGGGCAAGTTTGCTACCCGACATGCGCGAATTTTCCAGTGCCTTATCGGTCGCCAGACGCAGACTTGCGCGGTTGGCTAAGCCTGTCAGCGTATCTTGATAAGCAAGGTGCTTGATTTTTTGTTCTGCCAGATATTTTTCTGTCACATCCATGGCAATAATGCGTAGCGATGCATCAGGTTCTGTATTGCTGGAATCAATAATCAGGTTGAGCCAGGATGGCGCTTGCCCGATGATTTGTATTATTTGATGTGTATGAAGTGAGGTCTCCATTGCGGCGTCGATGATGTCATTGAAGATGAAAGCATCTTCAGGATCGACGTGCTGCAAAATATGGGCCAGCGTCTCAATTTTTTGATCTGGTAATAGACCAAATAGCAGCTGAATGTTGCCAGTTAATGCTGTTACGTGTCGCTGATTATTGAGTTGAAAACTACCCATCCTCGCGAGGCGTTGCGTTTCTAATAGCGAGGTTTTGCTGATATGCAAAGCGCTTGTCATTTCGCGTGCGAGGTGAATGGCTATTTTTCCTGTCTGCACGGTGACGTAGACAAAGCCGGTCGCAAAAAGAGAAAGTAAGGTGCCGATGAGCGCAATCACCCAGACAATATTACGGTCAACGACATCCTCAGTAGACCGTATGTCATAGCGTATTTGCCATTTTTTTCCTGGAACAATTAAGGGTAATGTGAACGTATGCGTTTCGGGAAAAAATTGGCTAACCTGCTTTTCAGATGCGTTACCAGTTACCTCGATATGGATGACTTCGTCTTCCATCCCTGTGCCGGTGAGCGTGGCATGAGTCAGTTGTAAATTGGCCGAGCCGAACAGGTGTTGTAATAATTTTTCTATCGAGATGACCGTAGTAAACGCACCGCTAAATGCAATTTTTCTTTGTGTGACGGAACGAACAGGCAGGCCTATTTCGTACACAGGAATAGAAATGACTATGTCTTTTTCATCTAGGATAGGGTGATTTTTGTTGGCTATAAAAGAGAGTGGTTGGCCAATCTCCTTCATACGTTTACTACCGTTGGTAAACCATTTTTCTAAATTGAGACCATGAATACTTTGCAGTGTTTGGCGCGGCTCCATGTAAAGCGCGACGAGCGCATCTTCACGCGCGACCTTGTCTTGAATTTTAAATTTTGGGTAACCACGTACATCGACGCTCGTATCGATTTTAACGGCGTTTTCAAAGCCGCTGAAGTCGTGAAAATTGACTCTTTTGGAAAATAATTTAGCAACTAACCAAGGCTGATTTTCAATTTTCGCAAAAGAATGAAATGCATAGCGATCAAAATTAGGTGAGATATTGTAAAAGCTCACAAACGATTCTAAGCGTGATACTTCATGTTCAAGCTCATTTTGTATCGTGGAATGGTGCTGAAAAACGTTTTCTTGTAATCGACGTTGTGCATTTTCTTTTGAGGCTTGTAGTGTCAACAAGCAGAGCCATGCAGTGATAGAAAAGAAAACGATTGCGGTAAGGATCGCGGCAGGCGTTGCCTTGATATTAAAAAACCTCGCCATATTGATCTGGTTCATGGTGCCGCCTCGACATATTTTTTTGAACATGTGTCGCGGCAATCATGAATAGGCAAGTTGATTGACAGCTGAATAAATTGACGCAGCATCTTATTTTTTTCGATACAGCGAAAATAACTCATCATTGTCTGAAGCGCGATGACCTTCCCAGAGTAATTCCCATTTCCCAGGATAATTGACTGGCGATACCTGTGCCGTAATTGGCGAGCGCGTCTTGCTTTGCAGAAGTAACACATCGCAATTTTGCTCAGAGAATCCTGCAAAATGGAGGTGACCAAAATAAGCAAACGAGGCGCGTTGCGAAGCACCTACGTTACTGTCGATACAGCGATAAGGCGCGTTTAGGTTTTCTGAGATTTGCGCCGAAACGACCGCATACGTGATGCGATGGTTGATCAGCGGTAGCCAAAGTGTCATGAGCAATAGCCACAGCAAAATAACCCCGCCGCTAGAGAGCACAACTGCACGCAACAATACCGACGGTTGGCGAGAAATACGCCAGTAAACCAGACGGAACCACAAGATGGTCGTTACCAAAGCAATGACAAACGTAAAGAGATTAAATTCGGGTAAATAACCTGGCACCTGACGTAGAATTTTTTTTGCAATTGCAGGAGGCCATCCGGTTTGTTCGGCGATCCAGCCTAGCCACACAATTGCAGCTACCCCAGTGAGCACCGTGACCGAAAACCAGTCTACCGCATTGATGGCACTGCGCTTCATTGTCGGTAAGCCAAATGCCGCCAGAATTGCCAGCGCTGGCAGTATCGGCAAAAGGATGCCTTCTTCAGGGAAATTATTAATGAGCGCCAACAAGCTGAAGCAGAGAATAAATGCCATTGGCAAAGCGATGTGCAAGGCACGCTCTTGTTTGCGCCAGGCATACACTGCCCAAGCGGCAAATGGCCATGCCGGCCACGCAAACCAGATGCCATATTTGAAGAAGTAGGTGACGCTGGCAAAAGAAGGAAAACCGATCTGGCGATAATTCCATTGCATCCACGACTGATACGGTGAGCTATCAAAAGGGTGCAGGATATCTATCGCGAACAACCAGCTACCAGCGACAAGCGCCGCGACGGGCAGGGCGACACCGATGAGGGCGATGAGGTGTTTTTGGCCGCGATAAACGCAGAGGAAAATTAAGCTGATACATAAGGCGATAGGTAATATCCAGCCACGGGTCAAGATAAGCAGGCCCAAAATACAGCCTAGTTTGAGTGCCGTGCGTTTTGTCGGTGCGTCAAATAATCTTGCGCAAAGATAAAGGGCGTAGGCAACGAGAGAAATGTGCAGGGTTTCTGCGCTGGTTTCATGGCTGCGTACCAATAAGCCAAGACAGCCGAGATAAATGAGTAAGGCGCCATCGGCTAAGGTGCGGCCAAAATCTTTGGGTTCCGGCTGACCGCCAAATGCCAATTTAAGTGGTTGCGCTTCTGCCCTGCGGCCGAGTAAATAGGTGGTGTACCAGACCGATACGGCGCCTAAAATGAAAAAGAATCCGGTTGATAAGCGCGCGGCCATAGGGTCGCCGAGCAACCAGCCAAATAATTTGATGCAGAGCGCGCCGATCCAGAATGCCAGGGGACCTTCTTCCGGCATGGGCATGCCGACAATGTGTGGCCATAACCAGTCACGGAGATTGCCGTGTGCCATCGTCCACATGATGCCAAAGCTGGCGGCGTCGTTTTCACCTTTCCAGGGGTCTCGACCGATGAGGCCGGGCAAGATATAGAGCAGGCATAAAGCAAGAATGCTCCAGCGCGGGAGCGCATTGGTCGCAGCAGCAGGAAGGCGGACTGGCTTCATATATCTAGAGGAGAAACAATTAACTTAGGAAAGAAATGATATAAAAATTTATGTAAAAAAGGCAGCCTGGGCTGCCTTTTTTATTTGTACAACAAATCTGATTAATTTGATTCAACAACTGAAGTTTTGGAACCGATGGCACCAAACTTCTTGCGGAATTTATCAACGCGACCAGCAGTATCGACAATTTTGTGTTTGCCAGTGTAGAAAGGATGAGATTCAGAAGAAACCTCGATCTTAACTAATGGATATTCTTTACCTTCAAATTCCATTTTGTCACGTGTGTTGATCGTAGAACGCGTAACAAATTTGAAATCATTGGAAACATCGTGGAACAAAACTTCACGATAGTTTGGGTGTATGCCGTTTCTCATGCTTGCCTCGAAAAAAATCGGTAGCCAATACTCACTTCGTCGGTCGCCTTGCTTCTTGACCCGATTGTGTATCACTTGCCTGGTTAAATATAACGTGTGGCCAAATGCCAGCCGAGGATTATACAATAAAATCAATAGTTTGCGGACGAAGACTGTATCGTTGCCAACACGGTTGCATGAAGCAAGGCCATGTTCACGACATCTTGGAAAAATTGATCGACATGCTATTAATAGAGGGCTTTTTTTCGAGATTTTCGAGATTTTTGTGGGGAAATCTGGAATGCTTTCGCGATACAAGGCTCATGCGATTGCTCTTGTCTCCGCGCCAACTTAGTTTTGTTTTGTTGTGCC
>JACMRF010000118.1 GCA_014376575.1 Undibacterium sp. | reverse complement strand
TGCGAATGAGGCGCCAATAGCGAGCTATTGGCAACGAAGAGCAGAAAAAATGACCGAAAATGCGCCGTCAGCATGCCAATAGCACCGCAGGTGCGCCTAATGGAAAATCTGGGTTTAACCACCAAGGAGAGCAGTATGAACATCAACGTAGGTAGCACAGACCGCATCATCCGTATCGTCGCAGGATTGGCCTTGATTGGCTTAACACTAACGGGCTACATCGGCTATTGGGGCTGGATTGGTATCGTACCTTTACTCACTGGCACGTTCCGATTTTGCCCGGCTTATCTACCTTTCGGCCTCTCAACTTGCCCTATGAAAAAATAAGGTCTCCAAGCCATGACGCCACCATCACGCGTATTACCATCAGTACAGGCGGCGGTGATGCGCCGGGCTTGAATGCCGTGATTCGCGCCGAGGTTTTAGGGGTGTTCCGCATCACGCTCGTTATGCTACGGGGCATCGGGCGTCTAGACGGCACCATCCTTGGCATAACCTACCACGGTAACCCACTACGCTTTGCCACTCGCATGCCAGAAGGAAGTACTCAGGAAATTGATCGCAACGAAGAGATCATCGCGCATCTCAACAAGCTGGACATTGAATCGTTGGTTTGCATAACAGTGATAGCACATTCGCTCTGGTAATTAATGATGGTTTTACAAGCTATCGACTGGCAATTTAGTCAGGCAGCAAAAACTGGCGTTTGAAATAATGGACTCAAGGTACAGTGTCTGCCTTGCTGAATCAAAAAGATTGCAAACTACTCGTCTTTTTTTGGATAAATTCTGACCAGCACAATGCGTGGCCCGTTCATTTTTTTGACGACCGCATCAAACTGGGGAAATTCCACTTTTTGCCCTTCCACAGGCAAATCGCCCAAGGAGTACATGATCAAACCACCTATCGATTCCACGTCATCGCTATCAACATCTATGCCTAGGGCGATACCAAGAGTGAACAAGGGCAAACTGCCTTTACCAAGCAAGGTGCCATCGTCGAGCGTAGTCCAATCGTTTTCATTCTGGCGAAACTCATCGCGAATCTGCCCGACCAATGCGCTCAGTAAATTATCCAGAGTTAAGAACCCGGCAGGTGTTTGCCCGTGATAACCCACCATGGCGAAGTGGGGAGCGCCTTTCCGGAAGCGGCGAAATAACTCTAATGCAGGCATATTCGGCGGAACATACTCAACCTGACGCAGATGTTTACTCAAATCATCCAGAGACTTGCCGCTTTGCTGCGCAAAGAATAAATCCTTGAGATGCAGCATCCCGAGTACGGTTTTTTTATCGGTATCAAAATACGGATAACGGCTAAAGCGGTTACGCGATGCGGTGCTCATGTTTTCCTGCAAGGTCGCGCCTTTATACATTGCCACGACTTCATTAATCGGGCGCATCAGATCAGAAATCTCAAGATCCCCAAAATCAAGCATCTGCGCCATGATGCTCCACTCATCGGGAGTCAATTTTTTGCTGGAGTGGCTACCGCGCAAAATCATTTTCAATTCTTCGGGCGAATAGTGCGCATCGCCACCATGCCCGACATCTAAACCACCCCATGCCAAAACGGCATTGGCACTTTTATTGAGCACCCAGATCACCGGGTACATTGTCCAATAGAACAAATACAGCGCCGGAGCGGTCCACAGCGAAACACGCTCTGGCATGCGAATCGCCATCGACTTAGGCGCTAGCTCGCCTATGACAATATGTAAAAAGGAGATCACGAAGAAGGCGAAGACAAATGAAATACCGTGGATCAGCTCAAGCGAACGAAAGCCGGCCAAACTCAATAGCGGTTCCAGCAAACCCGCAAATGCTGGCTCACCTATCCACCCCAAGCCTAAGGAAGCGAGGGTAATGCCAAGCTGGCAGGCAGACAGATAGGAATCAAGATTCTGATGCACAGTCACCAGCAAACGACCACGCACGCCACCGGCTCTGGCAATACTGCGTATGCGCGTCTGGCGTAATTTAACCAGGCCAAACTCCGCAGCAACGAAAAACCCGTTCAATGCCACCAGGAACAAGGCCGCAACGACTAATAATAAATTATCCAACGACTAGCCTTTTATCAATCAACAAGGTGTTACTGTAGACTACATCGAGTGAACCCGTACAACATTTTATTGTCTGATAGCGGCGTTATTTACGCATGGATCGTCGCTGTCTATCTTGCGTTTGCACAACACACGACCTGATTCAACGCCTATGTTTGTGCTTTCAGCCTTATATTCTTAAGCCAATAACCTCTTTTTCTTCTTAGTGAAGAATGATCACGATCACTGGAGAAAGCATTGTCCATCGATACTATTCTTATACGCATTGAGCAAGATAACCAACTTCCAACGTCGCATCGTGATATCGGTTTATTACGCGAATTGGTCGCCGCACTGCGGCCCAAAAAATTAAACAATGTCGCGCAAGCGGCCGATCACATCAGGGCACTTTGTTACCTGCTCATCAAACAAGACAATAGCCGGCTTGCGCTCAGTACCTATTTGCGCAACATCTTCGTTACTCGCAAGTTAATCCATTTGTTGACAGATACCGGCATTACACAAAACAAAGGCTTTTGGGGTGCCGCGTGGACGGCTATTGTTGATAAATTCTTGCCACCGTTAATCAACGATGACTACCTGAAAGATATTTTTGGTCAACTGTTTGATCATAAACATGACCATCAGTGGGTATCCGGTGTTGAAGATCAAATATGGCTAGATCTCATCACTGTGCTGGGATTTAGCGTCGATGACATTGGTCAGACCAACATAGGTTTAATACAGGAAACACTCAGTGCGATTCAAGTTTTGTCTTATCGCATTAGCGCGATTGGCCTGGAATCGGAATTGGTCCGCAATTATCCCACTATCGAACGCTTTGAATCCCCTTTCTTACGCCAGAACGATGAGGTCAACGAATATATAGACAGCTATAACGCATGGCTCATGGAAAAAGATTTAGTGCGTGATGACGCAAGCCCTGTCATCGTCTTGTTGCTTCAATGTGAAGAAGTGGTCATCAAAATCAGGCGTATCTCCGCAGTCCAAGGTGTCTCTATCAGTCTGACGCGCCTGTTGTTGTCGCTCACGCAAAGCATTAATCGCATGCGCCAATTACTCAAGTTGCTCGACTCTGGCACCACAAAAGAGGCCGCGACGATTACTGTTGAATTACTCAAAGAATTAGTGCTGGCAGACAATCAGCGCCATAGCCTGCGTGAATTAATACGTAGCAACACTGAATTATTGTCCTTGCAAATGACAGAGCGCGCAGGCAAAAGCGGCGAACACTATGTTACGGGGAATAAAGCTGAATGGCTGGCCTTATTGTATTCGGCAATGGGCGCAGGTTTCATTGTCGGATTTATGGCATTAATTAAGATTTTGCTCGGCAAATTCGTGATGGCACCGTTCGCCTATGCAGTGATGTATAGCGTGAACTATTCATTCGGTTTTATTCTGGTACACGTGATGCACTTTACGATCGCCACCAAACAACCGGCAATGACCGCAGCACTCATTGCCAGATCAATTGATGAGGGCAGGCAAAAACTCGATGAATTGGGAGAACTGATCGTGCGCGTGGCGCGCTCACAATTTATTGCCATTATCGGTAACATCGCGCTCGCCATACCAACCGCTTACGCCATCGCTTGGGCCTGGTACGGCATCTTTGGGCACCATCTTGTAACACCAGAAAAAGCGACCCATCTATTGCATGATATTGATCCGATAAATAGCCTGGCTTTGCCGCATGCGGCGATTGCCGGTGTCTGTTTATTTTTATCAGGATTAATATCCGGCTACTTCGATAACACGGCCAGTTACGCCAATGTTCCGGCCCGTTTGCGGCAATTAACGTGGCTCAGGCGTTTGCTGGGTGAAGCCCGGCTCACTACGATGACCACTTACATCGGCAATAATTTAGGTGCGCTCACTGGTAACTTATTTTTCGGCATCATGCTCGGCAGCATTGGGCAACTTGGCGTATTTTTTGGTTTGCCGATAGACATACGTCACATCACCTTTTCTAGCGCCAATTTTGCTTTTGCGCTGGTCGGACTGGATCATCAAATGAGCTGGCAAGTTGTTGCTACTTCACTGACGGGCATTGTTTCCATAGGCTTAGTCAATCTCGGTGTGAGTTTCAACCTTGCCATCCTGGTAGCGTTAAGGTCACGACGCGTCAGTTTCGTTCAGGAGAGAACTTTAACGGGATTGATGTGGCGGCGTTTTGTGACTAGCCCAAGAGACTTTTTTCTACCCCCGAAAGAAAAAATTATCGTCAACGATGAGATAAAAAAACTTGACCGTTAAGAAAAATGGCGTCTCTCGCCATGATCGTATGAGGGAAGTAAGATATGCCGGAATTTATTTGAGAATCGAATTTTTTTCGGCATATGCATGTGCGCTATGCGCCTTGCAATACGCCGTAATTCGCTCTCTGGCATCTTATTCATGAAACTCAATAAGGATTTTTTCTGTCCTTGCTGATCGATCAGAGAGATCAATTGCTCTGGGCTTAAAAAATACTCATCATCTCGCCCCAAGCGATTTGAAAATTCAGCTCTTGAGTCTATCAATACAAAGTTATGGAATTGCGGTATTAACTTACGTCCGAAACGAGTCGGTAAATCAATTTGCTGCAAAACGCGCTTGAGAACAAATCTATTTTTCTTCAATTGCTGAATAGGTGAAGGAATCGCACAAGTTTCCGCCTCGTCGTCTGTACTGGTGAAGTGGCGGTTTTCGCCCAACACCAATTTACATTCTGCAGTCCTCGATTCAATGATAAATACATGAAAAGTATCTGTAATAAAAAGATGGTCAATGTGTAATTGGCCACCCGGTACGGATATACGCAGATCATGCAAGACCGCGACATCTTGCCTGTCTTCGTACAGCAAATTAAAGTCATCCGCCGTGACATAGGTCGCGTGCATGGCGTCTTGCGTTTTTTGCTTATCGAGCATGCGATAGATGTTCTTTGCATCTACGATCAATTTTAATCGCGAAGCGGCGTAGTCCAATTTGGTTTGTACCGGAACCAGGCGTTTAATCAACATAGGTGTCTCCTGCGGCCACACGATACTTGGGCAATGGCTTCTGCTATCGAAATAATCATATTTGCTTAAAGCACTCAGTTATGTATTTTTGTGTACTGGACGAGAATTTTTAAAGTACAAGATTTGTTGATTATAGTGCAAGGCACAAGCACCAATACTTACTCAAGTGGTAACATTTTGTAAGCAATACAGCGCCGCATATCTTGCCAATAGGATTGGTCTCTCGCGCAAAAAAAATACTTAAGAAAAATTGCTTCACTCATGCATCACCTTGCTCAATAAGCGGCGACCAGCAAGGCTGGTTAGCAGTCTTTTTATGAATGCCTGTATTCGTACTTGAACACTTCACCGGATATCATGCTTGCTGAAGTAAGGATTGCAGAACAATCGGCTCACATAAATAGCGGGTGATTTGACCAACACTTAACGCTGCCCTTGGTCGATGTGGGCAAGCTCAAGCTTGATGTCGCGCTAGCGCTTGGCAGACATGTAGAAGCACCCGCAGGATATCGAAAAATGTCTTGCTGGCAGCGAAGGAAGTAGAAGTTGCTGCAAAAGACCTCGCGCAAAATAAAACGCTAAGCCTAAACTCCCCCTACTTCACCATGATTG